>WRGV01000095.1 GCA_009787035.1 Propionibacteriaceae bacterium
TCTGGCGCAACGTGGCATCCACGTCGTGCGTCGGCGTCGTGCACATCGTCTGCACGGTGATCGGCGCATCCCCGCCCACCGCGATCGACCCGAGCGGCACCTTCCGGGTGGGGCGACGGACGGCCAGGACAGGTTCGGCGGACAGATCGGTCATGCATCCAGGCTAGCTTGCTCGGAGCACCCGATGCTGCAACACCGACCCGCAACCCACGTCACTCCAGAAGAAAATCCCCAGCCAAACTGTGTTTGACTAGGGATTCTGCTGCGTGCGCGAGAGAGGAGTTGAACCTCCACGCCCTTATCGGGCACTGGCACCTGAAGCCAGCGCGTCTGCCATTCCGCCACTCGCGCATCGATTCCCGAAGGAAATCAGCCCCACGAGGGTAGCACGTCCGACCCGCACAGCACAACGCGCACCGCGCCGGCGGGAGCGTTGCGGGGATCATCCGGGGCCGAGTATCTCGACCACCTGCGCCACGACTTGCCGACATGATCATCGCGGACGGGTGCGCGCTCATCCACAGCCGACGGTGCCTCGGTCGTGTCGCCCATGCCCGACCACGGCCGTCCGATGCCGTATCCGGCGCCCTTCATCGTCATCGGTCGAGCCTGCCCGGATCGGGCCTAGTCGACCATGACCCTTCGCGCCTCTGGACGACCCGTCGCGCCCTGCTTGTCGCCATCGTCGGTGATAGTGCGCGCCGGGCCGGCCAACCAGGCGGCCAGGGCCGTCGTCACGGGGATGGTTGCCACCAGCGCGATGGACGCCACCAGCGTGGCCACGATGGGGCTGGCCACCTCGTTGAACGTGAGCAGTTGTATGGCCGAGAAGTCGATGTGCGAGGCCAACAGCAGCATGCCGATGGCCGTGCCGACGTACGCGAAGGCGATGGTGTAGACGGTGGAGGCGATGTGGTCGCGCCCGATGCTCATCGCATGCGTGAAGATGCTGCGGCGGGTCGCCGTGGGCGCGGCGGCGCGCAGCTCCCACACCGAGGACGCCTGCGTCACCGTCACGTCGTTGAGCACGCCCACGCCGGCCAACACCATGCCGCACAGCAGCACGCCGCGCACGTCCACGCCCGGCAAGGTGTTGGGGATCTGGGCCATGTTCTCGTCCTGCAGCGGTGTCAGGCTGGTGCCCGGGATGGCCCACCAGGCCAGCGCGGTGACCAGCGCCACGCCGGCAAACGTGCCCAACAGCGCAGTCGTCGTCTTCACGGACACGCCGTGGGCCAGGTAGACGACGATGAACATCACCAGCGCGGCCGTGACCAACGCGACCAATAACGCGTTGTGCCCGACAACCAGCGACGGCAGCGTGAACACCCACACCGCGGCGACCGCGATCGCCAGCCCCAGCAGCGCGAACAGGCCCTTGAGCCGCGCCACGGCGATCACGACGGCGACGAACACCGCCGCCAAGATCAGCAACGGCACGCCCCGGTCATAGTCGAAGAAGATGTACGTGCCGGGCGTGGCGACCTCGTCGATGATCTGCACGCGCTGGCCCACGTGCGTCTGCCCCAGCGGCGCGCTCGGATCCGCGGGCACATTCACGCTGCTACCCGAATCCAGCTGGACGACCATGTGGCCGCTCTGCCCGTCGTCGGGCACCAGGCTCGTGATCGTGCCCTGCACCAGCGTCGCCCCCGAATACAGCCACGCCTGCTTGGCCGGAATGTGGTGCGGCCACAGCTTCACCACACCGACCGCGGTGGCCACCACGAACGCGGCCATGATGACCGCGAGCAGCACCTTCACCCCCACGCTCGCCGACGTGGGACCGCCATGTGAATGCACGTGCACAGAACTCATCCGGATATCTTTGCAGCCGTCCCGGTTCTGCCGCGCCAGTGACACCCCGCCACACGACCGTCGTCCCACCATTCAGTGCCGACACACAGAAAACACCAATTACGGACGGACGCGGTCACGCCGGCGAAGCGACCAGCTCCAACGCGTGCGCCAGATCGGGCGACGGCGCCGACGTGAACTCGACCCGCTCCCCCGTGCCCGGATGCGTGAACGCCAGCCGGACGGCGTGCAGCCACTGCCGCTCCAGGCCCAGCCGGGCCGCCAGCACCGGGTCGCCGCCATACAGTGGATCGCCCACGCAGGGGTGCCGCACCGCCGCCATGTGCACCCGAATCTGGTGCGTGCGCCCCGTCTCCAGGTGCACCGACAGCAACGACGCGTAGTGGAACGCCTCGATCGTGCGGTAGTGCGTGATGCTCGGGCGTCCCCCGGCGATCACCGCGAACTTCCAGTCGGCGCCCGGGTGTCGCCCGATCGGCGCATCGATGGTGCCCGACGCCGGATCGGGATGCCCCTGCACCAACGCCTGGTACTCCTTGTCCACGGTGCGGGCCCGGAACTGGTTCTTGAGCAGCGAATACGCCGATTCCGAGCGCGCCACGACCATGAGCCCGGACGTGCCNACGTCGAGGCGTTGCACGATGCCCTGCCGCTCCGGGGCGCCCGAGGTNGTGATCGAGATGCCCGCCGCCGCCAGATGCCCGAGCACGTCGGGGCCGTCCCAGCCCAGGGACGGATGCGCGGCCACGCCCGCCGGCTTGTCCACCACCACGATGTCGGCGTCCTGGTGCACGATGCGCAGGCCATCGGCCAGCCGGGCCTGCACCTGGGCCGTGCGTACCGGGGCCTCGCCCAGGTCGACGTCCAGCAGATCGCCGGCCCCGACCCGTCCGGACCCCTTCGCGATCACCTGCCCGTTCAGGCTGATTGCGCCGAGCCCGATCAGGTCGGCGATCCGGGCCCGCGACACGCCGGTCATCCGGGCCGCAGCCGCATCCACCCGTTCGCCGTCGAGGCCGTCGGGCACCAGCAGGGCGCTCACGACCCGGCCTTCGGGGATGCCCCAGAGTCTATGGCGGACGCCGCCTTCGCCGCGTCCTGCTCGTGCACAGCGCCGAACACCAGGCGCAGCGCGATGGCGATGGCGGCGCACGTGATGAACGCGTCCGCCACATTGAAGATCGCGAAGTGCGACACCCAGATGAAGTCGACGACCCAGCCGTGCATCGGCCCCGGCGGACGGACGAGCCGGTCGACCAGGTTGCCGGCGATGCCGGCCATCAGAGCCGCCACGATGACGCCGTCCAGCCGCGTCACCAGCCGGGGCAGGACGAAGACGATCACCGCGACCAGCGCGAGCGCGGCCACGATGGCGAACACCGGGGTGACACTCTCCCCCATGCTGAACGCCGCCCCCGGATTGCGGGTCAGCTGCAGCCGCACCCAGCCGCCGAAAAACTCGATCGGACGCGCCGGGTCGAGGTGCGCGATAGCGAGCTCTTTGCACAGCTGATCCAAAGCAACGCCGATGAGGGCCAAGCCGATGACGATCCAGGTCGGCAGCCGTCGGACGGCGCGCGGAGCCGGGGCGGGCTCGCCAGCCACTACCGGCGCTCTTCTTTCAGCTTGCACGCCACACACAGCGTGGCGCGCGGGAAGGCCTGCAGCCGCAGCTTCCCGATCGGCTTGCCGCAGGCCTCGCAGTAGCCGTAGCGACCCTGGTCGAATAGCGCCAGCGCCAGCTCGGCCTGGTTGAGCATCTCGCGGGTGTTCGCGGCGAGCGACATCTCCTGGTCGCGCTCGAAGTTTGCCGACCCGACATCGGCCGGATCCTTGCCGGCCCCGTCCGGGCCCTCGTTCATGCGATCGGCGAGATCATCCTCGGCCTCTGCGATAGCACGTCGCATCCGGGCGATGTTGTCCTCCAGCGCCGAACGCAACTCTGCCGTCTCCTCAGGCGTCCACGGCTCTTCACCGGGCAGAACTGGGAGCGGGGGCACCGACCCCGACTCGTTGGCAGCCATCGCATACCTCCTTGCAGACTGAACAATGCCGTAACACTACGGCATCGCAGGCGAAACCGTAAGCATTGGGGGCATACACGGGGGACAAACGTCCCGTGGCGCACCAGGCGCCACGGGACAGAAAGGGCCGTCAGACGCGATGTGCGCCGTCAGGCATGGATCTCGCCGAGCCCGTCCAACAGTTCCGGACGGTAGTTGGGCGAGAAGTCCGGCGCCTCCTTGAGGACGTCCAGCTGCCGCTGCAGCTGGGTGCTCAGGCTGGCCCGGTACTGAGCCTCGAAGTCGCGCAGCTTGCTGACGCGGTCGCTCAGCGCATCGCGGTCGCGCTCCAGCTGTGCGAAGATCTCGCGGCGGCGATCGGTGGCCTCGGCCTCCAGGCGCGCGGCATGCGCCTGCGCCTCCTGCCAGATGCGCTCGGCGTTCTGCTGCGCCTCGGTCGTCATGCGATCGGCCTCGGACTTGGCGTTGCGCCCCATCTCGTCCACCTGCGCGGTGGCCTGCGCGACCATCTGGTCGGACCGCAGCGTGGCGTCGTCCAGACGGCGCTGCGCCTCGGTCTGCGCATCGGAGATCAGCATTTCGCGCTGCTTGATGGCCTGCTCGACGACCATGATGGCGGCCGGAGCCGCATCCGCGCTCGTCGTGACAACGACCTGGCGGGCGTCGTCCTGGCTCGTCGCCGTCAGCTGGCTCTGCAGCTGCTCCAGCTGCCCCTTGAGCTGTTCGTTCTGGTCGCGCAGCTGCTTGGCATCGCCCGTGGCCTGCTGCAGCTGAGCCGACAGCGACTCGACCTGCGAACTGGCCTCGCTGGCCTTGCCCGCCTGTGCGTTCGCGGCCATGAGCTCGGCGCGCAACCGCTCGTTCTCGGTGTGCAGCGCGGCATCGGCGTTGGTGGACGCCTCGGACAGGCGCCGGGACATCTCGGCGTTGGCCGCCGTCAGCTCGGCGATACGGGCATCGGCGCCGGCCTTCTGGTCTTGCAGTGCCTTGAGGGCGGCCCCGCCGTCATTCGAGGCCTCCAGCTGGGCCACCCGCGCGGCCAGCTCGTCGCGCTCGGCACGGATCCGCTCGTCGCCGGGCCCCGATTCGGCCGTCTTCTTGAGCCGATCGTTCTCCTCGACGATCTCGGCATAGCTCACTTCGAGCCTGTCGATAAAGTTGTCGACGGCGCTCGCCCGGTACCCGTCCTCATTGGGCTGGCGAGCCATGGGGAACCGGATATTGCGGACCTCGTCCACTGTTAGAGTCATCGTCCACTCCACATCGTCGCTGTAGTCGTGTTGGTGAATGCGTGCCGGGGCACCGGGCATCCGTGCCGCCGTAGGCAACAGGGTACTCCAGGAAGCCTGAACCCTGCTACCAGGTATGGAACATCGTCCCGGGTCATGGGCGGAAAATCACCAGGATGACCTGCTGCAACACCATGACCAAGATCCACAAAAGTATGAATGCCAAGTCGAGGGACATCATGCCCACCCGGATGGGCCTGATCCAGCGTCGCAGAAGCTTCAGCGGAGGGTCGGTGACCGTGTACACGCCCTCCAGCAACAACAGAACGATGCCGCGCGGGCGAAACCCCGGTGCGAGCACCGTAATCCAGCTGACCAGAGCGCGCACGATCAGCAGGAAGATGAAGATCTGACATACCCACGACAGCACCTGTCCCGTTGCGGCCATCGTCAGGCGGCCCGGACCAGGCCGGCCACCACGCGGTCACGCTCGGTCTGGTTCACCTCGACCCCGGCCGGGGTCAGCAGGAACATCTTCGGGGCCACCTTCTCCAGCCGTCCGCCCATCGCAAAGACGAGCCCGGTGTTGAAGTCGAGGACGCGCTTGGCCTCGCTGGTGGGCATGGCGGTCAGGTTCATCATGACGGGCACCCCGCTGCGGTAGTTCTCGCCGATGCGCTGGGCGTCCTCGTAGCTGCGCGCGGTGATCGTCACCGGGTAGACGGCCGCGATGTCGGAGCTCGGACGGCGGAAGTGTTCCGGTTGAGTCTGGATATCCGGACGCAGCGGCGTCACATTCGCCGGCGGCAGCTCGACAGGTTCGGACTGCTCATCATCGGGGATGTACTCCTCAGACTCGGCCTCGGCCTGCGGCTGCTCGTCCTGCGGCGGCTGGTAGTCGTAGCGTTCGTCGTCGACCAATCCCAGCCAGTTGGCGGCCTTGCGAAAGACTGTCGGCATCGCGGATCCTCCTCATGTGCGGGCATGGCCAACAGACCACGCCTGACTAAGGCACGAGAGTACCTGCTGACTGGGCACAATCTTGGGAGCCCGCGCCGACATGTCGCAGATCTGCGCCCGGCAATCCGGACGGCGCTCACCCCGCGTAGGCCACCGCCGTCACCTTGTCGGCGCTCAGCTGCGTCCACCGGGTCGGATCGTCGAAGCGGTCGATGCGCCCGGAGCCGGTCAGCAGCATCACGACGGGACCGGAGTTGTTCAGCGGAACGGCGGTCAGCCCAATGGCGTCCACATCAGAGGACGGCCCGTACGACTCGACCTGCGACCCGTCCGCATCCATGAGATAGGCGGACGCGTAGCCGTCGCTGCTGCTCTCTGCCAGCACGAGCAGCTGCGTGTCGCTGGCCCAGACGACATCGCGGTAGTCGTCCAAAGCTCCGCGGGTGGACGTCACGAGCAGCGGCACCCACCCGTCGGCCACCACCTGGTCGGACACGCGCAGCCGCAACAGGCCGAACTGACTGGCAGCGCCATCGCTGGCGATCACCGCGATCTTGGTGTGGTCGGGTGAGATCCGGAAGGCCGTCACCGTCCACCCGGCCAGGCTGGCCACGCTGACCTGGACGCATACCGCCGCATCGCAGCGGGTGAGCACGGGCGCCGTCGCGCCGCGGCTGAAGTCCCAGACATTGTGGGCCGTGTCCACCTGCGGGCGGACG
>WRGV01000096.1 GCA_009787035.1 Propionibacteriaceae bacterium
GGCATCGCGGCGCGCCTGATCACGCTGGACGGGGCCGTCGAGTCGGCGATCCGGCTGGGTGTGGCGGATGTCATCGCCGACGTGGTCGAGACCGGCACGACGCTGCGCCGCGCCGGCCTCGAACTGTTCGGCAAGCCCATCTTGCACTCGCAGGCCGTGCTGGTCACCCGTCCGGACGGGCGGGAGCTGCGCGAGGCGGCCGATGCCGTGCGCCAGCTGAAGGCGCGCATCGAAGGCGTCATCGTCGCTCGCGACTACGTCCTGATGGACTACGACATCGAGGACGCCCTGCTGCCCGCGGCCCAGGCGATCACGCCGGGCCTGGAAGGGCCCACGGTGTCGCCGCTGGCCAAGGCCGGCTGGTCGGCCGTGCGTGCGCTGGTGCCCCGGGCCAACGCCCAGCGGCTCATGGACGATCTCTACGCCGCCGGGGCCAGGGCCATCCTCATCACCGAACTGTCGGCCTGCAGGCTGTAGGCGGCTCACTCACGGTGCGTCGCGGGCGGCGGGAAGCCGCCCATGTTGAGCGGCGGGGTCGTGGGCGCCGGCGTGGGTTCCGGATCCGTGGCCTTGCGGACGAGCGCGGGCATCGGCGCTGCGGGCACGGCTGCCGCTGCGGGCACTGCTGCTGCAGCCGGCACGGCCGGTGCCGGGGTGTGCGTCGCCGTGGACAGCCGCGCGACGCGGCGTCCCTCCAGCGCAGCCGCCTCGGCGACGGCGTCCTCCACCGACTTCAGCGACTCCGACTCGTCATCGTTGCGCTGCTGGGCGATCTCGGCCATGACGTCGATCTTCGGGGGCGCGACCCACTCGCCCGCCGCATCGTCGTCCGGAATCCCCTTGACAGGGGACGAATCCGATCCGCCGCCGACCATCGAGCCGAGGCCCTTGAGGGCGTCGTTCAGCTCGCTGGGCACGATCCACATCTTGTTCGAGTCGCCGCGCGCCAGCGTGGGGAGCATGCGCATGTACTGGTAGGCCAGCAGCGACTGCGTCGGCTTGCCGGCGTGGATGGCGCCGAACACGGTCGTGATGGCCTGCGCGTCGCCCTCGGCGCGCAGCATCGCGGCTTGCCGATCGGCCTGCGCGCGCAGCACCGCGGATTCGCGGTCGCCTTGGGCCCGCAGAATCGCCGACTCGCGGTCGCCGGACGCCGACAGGATCTGAGACTGGCGCTGTCCTTCGGCGATCAGGATCGCGGCCCTCTTGTCGCGCTCGGCGCGGGCGCCCTTCTCCATCGCGTCGCGGATCGTGGCCGGCGGCTCGATCGAACGCAGCTCCACGCGGTTGACCTTGATGCCCCACTTGCCCGTGGCTTCGTCCAGCACCGCGCGCAGCTTCTGGTTGATGTCCTCGCGGCTGGTCAGCGTCTGCTCCAGGTCGAGGCCGCCGATGATGTTTCGCAGCGTCGTCATGGTCAGCTGCTCGATGGCCTGGATGTAGTTCTGCGCCTCGTAGGCCGCGCGCACCGGATCGATCACCTGGTAGTAGATGACGGAGTCGATGCTCACCATCAGGTTGTCCTCGGTGATGACGCCCTGCGGCGGGAACGGCACGACGGCCTCGCGCATGTCGAGCGTGTAGCGGATCGTGTCGACGAACGGCATGAGCAGGTGCGGGCCCGGGTCGAGCGTGCGCCGGAACTTGCCCAACCGCTCGACGACAGCGACCTGCTGCTGCCGGATGACGCGGATGGATTTCGCGATGATCGTGACGACGAGCACCACAATCACGACGGCGAAGATCAGGGCTTCCCAATTCTGTGGCTGCATTGCCTTACCTTTCTGGTGTATCTAGAGGCGTTTGCGGATTGCTTTCCGGACCGGTCGGCCGCGTGGGGTCGAACGGATCGTTGGAAGGGGCGGGGGCGGCGAAAGGGCTGTCGGGGGCGAACGGGTCGCGGAAGGCGGTGGGTTGGGGCAGTGTCGTGAACGGGTCGGCATCGGTGTACGCCGGAAGCGTCGGCGACGGCACGACCAGCAGCAGCGTGCCGTCGATGCCGTACACGTCCACCGTGGCACCGGCCGGGATGGACACGTCCTCCAGGCTGCGCGCGCTCCAGACCTCGCCGTTGATCTTGACCTCGCCGTCGCCGGTCGTGATCGCGCGGGTGGCCTGCCCGCTCGATCCGACCATGCGGTCGAGCGACGACCGGTAGCCGGGTAACGAGCGCACCTTATGCAGCAGGGTGGGGCGGACGAGCCACAGCAGCAGCGCGGCGGCGATGGCCGCCACAATCAGCTGGCCCCAGAAGGGCAGGAAGAACGACACGACCAAGCCGACGACGCATCCGCCGGAGAGCATCAGCAAGGTGAAGTCGCCACTGTGCAACTCGGTGACTGCCAATCCGACGGCCAGCACCAGCCACACGATCCAGAACACCGCTCTCCCCATCCTTGTGCGTCACGGTTGACTCAGGCACCAGTGTACGGGCTTGGCGCCCCGTGTGGGCACGGTGACGCCTGCTCGTGCAGGGTATTAGGCCGACAGGCTAGCCAGGATGTTGATGAGCGCTGCCACGAAGACAGTGCCAAACAGATATGCCAGCATGGCATGCCACAAGGCGATGCGGCGCATGGATGCGGTGGACAGGTCGGTGTCCGAGATGGCGAAGCTCATGCCGACGGTGAAGGAGACGTACGCGAAATCGCTGTACTGCGGCGGGATGGGGCTGTGGAAGTCGATTCCACCGCCGGTGCGGTAGTACTCGCGGGCGTATTGCAGCGCATGCAGCGTCTGGATGGTCGCCCACGACGCCACCACCACGACCAGCGTCACGGCCGCGGCGGCGAGGCGCGACGTGGGCGGGCGCATGACCAGGAATGCGATGCCCGCCAGGGAGGCGAGTGCCGCGCAGACGAGCAGCAGGTGCACCGCGAACCCGCCCGGGACCTCCCGCGTGGCGTGGGCCGCGGTCTCGTCCGGATCCATGCGGCCGATAGATCCCCAGGTGACGAGGCAGTAGACCGCGCCGACGATCGTCCAGCCCAGCAGCGGGGCATAGGCCGGCTCCGAGCAGAACCAGACCAGGACGGCGGTGGCGACCCCGCAGCACACGGCCAAGACCAGCCGCCACCGCGCGTCGTTATGCCAGTGTGGGACAGCGACCTTCACGTGTCCGACTCTATCGCCCCGACGACGGGCATCGCATCGCCAGAACTGCTTGACTGCGGCCCGGGCTGGGCGTAGCGTGCTCACCAGACAAACACCGACAGCCCGGCTGCGGCTCACTGTGTCATCCTGATTGGCCAGGATGGCTCATTCGCAGTAAGAGTTGGCCCTCATAAAATAAACGTCCCGGGAATCCCGGAATGATTCATCCGTCATGCAAACAAGGTAGTGGTGATGACAATGAGTTCTCCAGTTTTTGATCGGCGCGCCTTCCTGAAGCTCGGCGGTGCCGGCCTCGCTTCGGCGGTGCTGTTGCCGGTCCTGTCCGCCTGCACCGGCGTCTCGTCGGGAACCTCGCCGTCGAACGGCACCAGCTCCAAGACGTCCACGGTCGGCTCGAACTACTCCGACCCGACGCCCAAGGCCGCCTTTGCGGCCGTGGTGGCCGCCTTCCAGCAGCAGTCCGGCGACACCATCACCGTCAACACGGTCAGCCACAACGATTTCCAGAACAACATCAACAACTACCTGCAAGGCAGCCCGGATGCGGTGTTCACCTGGTTCTCCGGCTATCGCATGAAGGCGTATGCAAAGAATGGCCTCACGCTGCCGCTGGACGATGTCTGGGCCAAGATCGGCAGCAATTTCTCGCAGTCCGTGACCGACGCCTCGACGGCGGCCGACGGCAAGAAGTATCTGGTGCCGTGGGTGACCTACCCGTGGGCCGTGTTCTATTCCAAGAGCCTGTTCAGCTCGAAGGGCTACCAGGTGCCGGTGAAGTGGGACGACTTCGTGGCGCTGTGCAAGCAGATGCAGAGCGACGGCATCATCCCCATCGCGTTCGCCGATAAGGACCTGTGGCCNGCGTGCGGCACGTTCGACTACCTGGACATGCGCCTCAACGGNTACCAGTTCCACGTCGATCTGATGGCGCACAACGAGTCGTGGGATCAGCCCAAGGTGCAGCAGATCTTCGACACGTGGAAGCAGATCCTGCCCTACCACCAGTCCGGGTCGCTGGGGCGCATCTGGCAGGATGCGGCCAACGCGATCGGCAAGCAGACTGCGGGCATGATGGTCGCCGGCTCCGACCAGATCGCGGCGCAGCTGACCGGGGCCCAGTACGACGATCTGGACTTCTTCGCGTTCCCCGAGATCGACGCCAGCTACGGCCAGGACGCCGTCGAGGCGCCCATCGACGGCTTCATGATGAGCAAGAGGGGCCAGGGCGACGCCGTCGCGACGGCGTTCATGGAGTACCTCGGCACGGGAGCCGCCCAGCAGACGTACCTGGGCTCGAACGTGTCCGACGTCGCCACCGCGAACGACGCCGATACGTCGAAGTACACGCCGCTGCAGACCAAGTGCGCGAAGTTCATCTCCAGCGCCAAGCAGCTGTCGCAGTTCCTCGACCGCGACTCTTTGCCCGCGTTCGCCTCCGATGTGATGGAGCCCGCGCTGCAGACGTTCATCAGCACCGGCACGTTCGACACCAAGTCGGTCGAGTCGCAGGCCCAGCAGAAGTACGCTTCGGCGTCGTAGTCGCCACGATGACGCTCACGCATGTCACTCGTGCCGCGCATCCGGGGCAACCCGGTGTGCGGCACGGGCATCTTCGCAAGCTGCGCACGTCCGATTGGGTCGTGCTCGGCCTCATGGTCGCCATTCCGACGCTGCTCGAACTCGTCTTGGTGTGGCTGCCCGCGCTGGCCTCCATCGGCATGTCGTTCGGACGCTGGGATGGCATCGGTTCGCCGACCAACATCACCTCGGCCGGCTGGTCGAACTACGACTACGTCTTCACGAACTATCCGCCGTTCTGGCCGGCCGTGCTGCACAACATCATCTGGCTGGCGTTCCTGGCGCTCATCGCGACCCCGCTGGGCGTGCTGCTCGCCGTGCTGCTCGACCGCAAACTCATCGGGACGCGCATCTACCAGAGCATCTTCTTCCTGCCCGTGATGCTGTCGCTCGCGCTGATCGGCATCATCTGGGAGCTGCAGTACTCGTCCGACACCGGCCTGATCGACTCGGTGCTCGGCATCGCCGGAACGCCGCACTCGATCGACTTCCTGGGCAATTCGAACATCAACCTGTGGGCGGCGCTGGTCGCGCAGACGTGGCGCCACGCCGGCTATGTCATGATCTTGTACCTGGCCGGGCTGAAGGGCGTCGATCCGACGCTCAAGGAGGCCGCGGCCCTGGACGGGGCAAACGGCTGGCAGACGTTCACCAAGGTCATCTTCCCGGTCATGCGCCCGATCAACACCGTGGTGGTGGTGATCACGATCATCGAGGCATTGCGGGCCTTCGACCTGGTCTACATCATCAACAAGGGCACCAATGGCCTGGAGCTGCTGTCCGCCCTGGTCATGCAGAACCTGCAGGGCGAAGGGCAGGATCTGGGCGTGGGCAGCGCGATCGCCACCGTGCTGCTGCTGATCTCGCTGATCCCGATCGTGCTCTACCTGAGCCGAACGTTCCGGAAGGATGACGCGCGATGAAACGCCGCAACAATCCTGGCACGTACCTCTTCCTCACCGTGCTCGCCCTGATGTGGCTGGTGCCGCTGCTGTGGACGCTGTACACCGCGCTTCGTCCGTACGCGGCCACCCAGCAGCGCGGCTACTTCAGCGTCGGCGGCGGCATGACGTTCGCCAATTTCGCATCCGCCTGGAGCAGCGGCTTCGGCACCTACCTGACCAACTCGGCGATCATCACGATTCCGTCGGTCATCCTGGCGCTGCTGCTCGCCTCGATGGTCGCGTTCGCGGTGTCGCGGTTCACGTGGAAGTTCAACACCACGCTGCTGATCCTGTTCACCGCCGGCAACCTGCTGCCACCGCAGATCCTGGCCATGCCGATCTACCAGCTGTTCAAGAACATCCCGCTGCCGCTGACGGTCGCCGACTCGGGCTCGCTGCTCAACACGTACTACGGCGTCATCGCCATGAACGTGGGCTTCCAGATCGGCTTTTGCACGTTCGTGCTGAGCAACTTCATGAAGGCCCTGCCCGAGGAGCTGGGCGAGGCCGCGCTGGTGGACGGCGCGTCGGTGTGGCGGCAGTACCACTCGATCATCCTGCCGCTGTGCCGTCCGGCCCTCGGGGCCCTGGCGACCCTGGAGACCATCTGGATCTACAACGACTTCTTCTGGGCGTTGCTGCTGGTGCAAAGCGGCGACCGGCTGCCGGTCACGACCGCCATCAACAACCTGCGCGGCCAGTTCGTCAACAACTACAACCTGATCGCGGCGGGCGCGATGATCACCGTCATCCCGACGCTGGTCATCTACCTGGCCCTGCAGCGGCAGTTCGTCGCCGGTCTCACGCTGGGTGCGAGCAAAGGATAGGCCGATGGGGACAACGCAGGGGCAGGCGGTCGACCTGTTCACCGCAGCGTTCGGCGCGCGTCCGGACGGGGTCTGGGCGGCGCCCGGGCGCGTGAACCTGATCGGGGAACACACCGACTACAACGACGGCCTGGCCCTGCCCATCGCACTGCCGCAGCGCACGTACGTGGCGGCCCGGCGGCGCGACGACCGGACGGTCAGGCTGATCTCGGCCGGCATGGGCGAGGTGCAGCAGATCGGGTTGG
>WRGV01000097.1 GCA_009787035.1 Propionibacteriaceae bacterium
ATGCCCTCATCGCGGATGCGCGCGTCGCCGAGCTGGACGCGTCCCGGCTGGTGCTGTGGTGGGGTGCCGAGAGCTTCGTGGATGCCACCGACCCGCGGCGCCACTCGACGCAGCTGCTCAGCCAGATCCACGCCGCCATCCCGCTGCCGGCCGGCCAGGCGCACACCATGCCCCAGCGCTCGGGCTATCACGACCCCGACGAGGCGGCGTACGCGTACGCCGAAGAGCTCGACTCGACGCGCTTCGACCTGTGCCTGCTCGACTTCGGCGACGGCGGGCATCTGGCGGGCATCTACCCCGACCATCCCAGCCTGACGGCCGCCCAGGACCCGCAGGTGAGCGTCATCGGCGTCACCAACGCGCCAGGGCCGGTGCCCGAACAGATGACGCTCACGTTCGCGGCGCTCAACACATCCGATCAGACCTGGATCATCGCCAGCGGTGCCGACCGGGCCGAGCCCCTGGCCGCGGCCCTCGACGACGATCCGGCGCTGCCCTCGTCCTTCCTGCGCGCATCCGGCGGCATCCTCTGGTTCGCCGACGAGGATGCCGCCGCCCGCCTGCCCACCTTTCACTGCAGCCTGTAGACGCGACGGCGCCCGCGGCTACCTGCCCGGCGTGGTCGCCGTCACATCGAGGCGGCGGAACGTCTCGAAGCAGCGACCGTCACCGTGGCGACTGCGGGACAGCATGCGGTCGATGACCAGTGTCCGGAAACCGGCGCGCTCCGGGGATGGCAGGTGTGCCAGGAACGGCACCAGACAGGGCTGATCCATCCACGCGATCAACTCGCCCGCGTCGGCGAACAGCCTGTCCCGGTTCTCCAACTCGACGTGCACATCGCGGAATCCCGCCTCGTCCAGCAGCGCCGCGTACTCGTCCCGGCCCGGCATCGTCCACGGCCACGCGAAGTCGGCGAACAGCCCGTCATAGGGCGGACGCGCCATCACCTCACGCAGGCTGGCGATCAGGTTGGCGCAGTTGCCCCGTCCGCCGAAGTTCCAGCGGATCACTCCCCCGGGCCGCAGCGCCGCCAGGCTCGCCCGCGCCAGCCGCGGATGCCCGGGCACCCAGTGCAGCGCGGCGTTGGAGAAGATCAGGTCGAACTGCGCGGTGAAGTCCATGGCGGCCATGTCGAGGCATCGGAAGGACAGATTGGGGGCCGTCAGCTGCGTGGCCGTCGCGATCATGCCGGGCGAGGCATCGATGCCCAACACGGCGCCCCGGGGCACCAGGCGGGCCAGCTGCGCGGTCAGCACGCCGTCGCCGCATCCCAGGTCGAGAATCGTCTCATCACCACGCAGCGCGAGCCCCTCGATCACCCCATGGCCCCACTGCTTCTGGTGCGCCGACGCTTGTCGGTACTTGCGTCCGTCGAAATCCAGCGCGGCACCCTGCGGCGCCGCGGACATCAGGACGCCGCAGGGGCGGGCATATGCCACAGGATGAGCAGCCCGATGATGCAGGCCACCCAGAGCACACCGACAACGATCGTGATGCGGTCGAGCGTGCGCTCGGCTGAGGACGTGCCGCCCATGGCCGTCGACATGCCACCACCGAACAGGTCGGACATCCCGCCGCCNCGTCCCTTNTGCAGCAGGATGAAAGAGAGCAGGATCAAGCTCAGCACGACCAAGACGATGGAAAGCGTCAGGATCGGCCAGGTCATTGTGGTGACAAACAGCACCCGACGATGATACCCCATCGATGCGCCCTGTACGGCACGTTCGACTGTCCCCCGCACGATGTCGCCGCCCCCGCTTGTGTGCAGAATACGTCACGGCCCCACGTATCGGGTTGGTAGCGTTGTCAAGACATGAAAAACCCCCTGATCCGCACGCTGGTCGGGCTGCGCGGCAACCCACGCGCCTGCGTCTACACCGAGCCCCTCTGGGGTCTGTCGATGAACCTGTGCCTGCCGTACATGTCGGTGTACATGCTCGCGAACGGCCTGCACGACGCCCAGATCGGGCTCGTCTCGACGGCGGGCATGCTCGCGCAGGTCGTGTTCGGGCTGCTCGGCGGCGTCATCACCGACAAGCTGGGCCGGCGCAAGACCACGCCTATCTTCGACCTGACGGCCTGGTCGATACCCTGCCTGATCTGGTTCGCCGCGTCGCACGTGGATCAGACGACGGCCTTCTGGCTGTTCGTCGGGGCGTCCGTGGTCAACGGGGCGGCACCGGTCACGCAGAACGCATGGGACTGCCTGCTCGCCGAGGACGCCGAACGCGAACAGATCCCGCACGTCTACTCGCTGATCATGGTGGCCGGCAACCTGAGCGCGCTGTTCGCACCGATCGCGGCCGCCCTGGTCGCGCAGTACTCGCTGGTGCCGGCCGTGCGGATCCTGCTCCTCAACGCGTGCGTCGTCATGACCGTGAAGCTCGTCTGGCTCTACCTGTGGTCGCACGAGACCGAGCGCGGGCTGGTGCGACTCGCCCAGACCCGGGGCAAGAGCATGGTGTCGCTTCTCGCCGGATACGGCGGCGTCCTGCGCATCATCGCGCGCTCACCGGGCACGGTCTTTGCGCTGGCGATCGCCGCGCTGGCGGGTGCGATCGGGACCGTCAACCAGCTGTTCTGGCCGGTGATCGTCACCCAGAAGCTGGACGTGCCGGAGGCCGCCCTGCCGTTCTTTCCCATGGTGCGGTCGCTGCTGGCGATCCTGTTCTACTTCACGGTCATCCACAAGGTGACGGGCACATCGCGGTTCCGCGTGCCGCTGGTGGCCGGGTTCGGCGCGTACCTGGTCGGGCAGGGGCTGGTCGCCGCGATCCCGGCCGGATCGGCCTTCACGTACACGCTGCTCGGCGTGTGCCTGCTGTTCGACAGCTTCGGCCTGGGCATGCTGGCCATGCTCGCCGAGGCGATCGTCGCGCTGCACGTGGACCAGGCCGAGCGTTCCCGCGTCATGGCGGTGCAGCGCACGGCCATCATGCTCGCCATCTCGCCGCTCGGCTGGATCTCCGGGCTGCTGTCGGGGATCGACCGCAGCCTGCCGTTCGTGCTGACGGCGGGGCTCGCGATGTTCGGGGCGGGCTTGACTCTGTGGTACTACCGGATCCGGCGGCGCTCGACTTCCCTCGGCTGAGGCGTCAGCGCCCCGATCGGCCCCGCGATTCCCAGGCCTGGATGCGAAACGTCCCCGGGGAATCGCTCCCCCGGGGACGTTGTCGTCACTCGTGTGTCACATCGGCAAGTCGTAGTACCGGGTGATCATCGCGAACTCCTCAGGGTTGAGGCTCGCACCGCCCACCAGGGCACCGTCGATGTCCGGCTTGGCCATCAGCGCGACGATGTTGCCCGCCTTGACCGAGCCTCCGTAGAGGATGCGCACGGCCTCGCTGGCCGGCGCATCGTACAGTTCGGCCACGGTGGCCCGGATGGCCCCGCAGACCTCCTGCGCGTCCTCCGGAGTCGCAACCTCGCCCGTGCCGATGGCCCAGACGGGCTCGTACGCGATCACCAGGTCGGCCATGGCCGACGCCGGGATCTGGGCGAGCGCACCGCGGACCTGCGCGACGGTGTACGCGACCTGGTCGCCCGCCTTGCGGACGTCCAGACCCTCCCCCACGCAGATGATCGGCACCAGGTTCTTGGCCAGGCAGCGCCGGGCCTTGGCGTTGACGATCTCGTCGGTCTCGCCGTGGTACTGGCGGCGCTCCGAATGGCCCACCACCACGTACGTGCAGCCCAGCTTGACCAGCATGTCGGCCGAGATGTCGCCCGTGTACGCCCCGTCGTCGTGCGGCGAGACATCTTGCGCGCCGTAGCGGATCGGCAACCGATCCCCCTCGACGAGCGTCTGCACGGTGCGCAGATCGGTGAACGGCGGCAGCACCACACACTCGCTGCGGGCCGCATCGTAGTGATGATCGGCCAGCGTCCAGGCCAGCTTCTGCAGACACCCCAGCGCATCGATGTGCGACAGGTTCATCTTCCAGTTGCCCGCCATCAGCGGGACACGTCCGGCCATCAGTTCTCTCCCTCCAGCACGGCCAGGCCCGGCAGGGTCTTGCCCTCCAGGTACTCCAGCGACGCGCCGCCACCGGTCGAGATGTGGCCGAAGGCGTCGTCCGGGAAGCCAAGCTCGCGCACGGCCGCCGCGGAATCGCCGCCACCGACGACCGACAGGCCGTCCACCTCGGTCAGCGCCTGCGCGACGGCCTTGGTGCCCTGGCTGAAGACCGGGATCTCGAACACGCCCATCGGGCCGTTCCAGAACACCGTCTTGGCGGCCTTGATGGTCGCCGCGAACAGGTCTTCGGTCGCAGGGCCGATGTCCAGGCCCTCCTGGTCGGCCGGGATGGCATCCACCGGCACCACGGACACCTCACCGGTGACCGTGCGCGCGGCGAAGTCCATGCCGGGTGCGACGCGGATGTCCACGGGCAAGACGATCTTCTTGCCCGAAGCCTTCGCCTGCGCCAGATATCCCTGGCAGGCCGCCAGGCTGTCCGGATCCAGGATCGACCCGCCGACCTCGATGCCCTGCGCCTTCAGGAAGGTGTAGGCCATGCCGCCGCCGATCACCAGGGTGTCGGCGATCTTCAGCAGGTTGTCGATGACGGCCAGCTTGTCGGCCACCTTCGCGCCACCCAGCACGACCACGAACGGACGCGCCGGATCCTGCGTCAGCCGCGCGAGCACCTTGGTCTCGGCCTCGACCAGATGGCCGGCCGCGTTGGGCAGCAGCTTGGCGATGTCGTAGACGCTGGCCTGCTTGCGGTGCACGACGCCGAAGCCGTCGGACACGAAGACGTCACCGAGCTTGGCGTACTTCTTCGCCAACTCGACGCGCTCCGCCTCGTCCTTGCTCTCCTCGGCCGGCTCGTAGCGGACGTTCTCGACCATCGCGATCTCGCCGTCGGCCAGGGCGGCCGACAGTTCGAGCGCGGACGGTCCGACGACGTCCTTGGCCAGCGGCACGTTGCGGCCCAGCAGCTCGCCCAGACGCGCGGCGACCGGTGCCAGCGAGTACTTGGGGTTGACCGTCCCCTTGGGACGCCCCAGGTGCGCCAGCACCNTCACACGCGCGCCCGCTTCGAGCAGCTGGCGCAGCGTGGGCAGGGCCGCGCGGATGCGTCCGTCATCGGTGATGACGTCACCATCCAGCGGCACGTTGAAATCACACCGGATGACGACGCGCACACCGCGCAGATCACCCAGATCAGCGATCGACTTCACGACGCTTCTCCCCTTGTCAGCTTGCCGAATCACAGCTTGCTGGCGACGAGCTCGGTCAGGTCGACCAGGCGGTTGGAGTAGCCCCACTCGTTGTCGTACCAGGCCAGCACCTTGACCAGCTTGCCGATGACCTTGGTCTGCTTGGCGTCGAAGATCGAGCTGTGCTCGTCGCCGACGATGTCGGTGGAGACGATCGGATCCTCGGTGTACTCCAGAACGCCCTTGAGGTAGGTGTTGGCGGCCTCCTTCATCATGGCGTTGATCTCGTCGACGGTCACCTCACGGCTGGCCTCGAACGTCAGATCGGTCACCGAGCCCGTCGGCACCGGCACGCGCAGCGCGAAGCCGTCGAACTTGCCCTTGAGCTCCGGGATCACCAGGGCCACGGCCTGCGCGGCACCGGTCTTGGTGGGGATGATGTTCAGTGCAGCGGCGCGCGCGCGACGCAGGTCGCTGTGCGGGCCATCGACCAGCATCTGGTCACCGGTGTAGGCGTGCACCGTGGTCATCAGGCCGCGCTCGATGCCGACCTTGTCCTGCAGCACCTTGGCAACGGGGGCCAGGCAGTTGGTCGTGCAGGACGCGTTCGAGATGATGTTGTGCTTGGCGGGGTCGTAGTCGGCCTCGTTGACGCCGATGACGAACGTGGCGTCCTCATGCTTGGCCGGAGCCGAGATGATGACCTTCTTCGCGCCCGCCTCGATGTGCTTCTTGGCGACATCCGCATCGGTGAAACGGCCGGTCGACTCGACGACGATGTCCACGCCGAGCTTGCCCCACGGCAGGTTGGCTGGATCGCGCTCCTCGAAGACCAGGATCTTCTTGCCATCGACCGTGATCGACTCCTCGTCCGAGCTGACCTCACCCGGGAAACGGCCCATCACCGAGTCGTACTTCAACAGGTGTGCCAGGGTGGCGTTGTCGGTCAGATCGTTGACGGCGACGACCTCGAGGTCAGCGCCCTGCTGGATCATGGCCCGGTAGAAATTGCGCCCAATGCGCCCGAAGCCATTGATGCCAATCTTGACGGTCATGCGTTCTCCTTCACGAGCTTGTGCTCACGCCCGCGCCAGATCGGCACAGGCGGTTCTGTGTGTTATCTAGCCTATCCAATCGAGGTAGCGTTTTCGCGCTCGGCACCCGATTGGCACGCACGATCCACAGACCAATTGCGGACCGGGCAAGGACCGTCACTGGTCGAGCAGATCCGAGGTCAGGCCCGCCTCCGTGCCGGGCACGCCGGTCTCTTCGGCGACCTTGTCGGCCAGCGCCAGCAGCCGCCGGATCCGGCCCGCGATCGCATCCTTGGTGAGCGGCGGAACGTGCATCTGGCCTAGCTCCTCCAGCGAAGCCTGCTTGTGCGCCAGCCGAAGCTCACCGGCGGCGCGCAGGTGGTCGGGGACGTCGTCGCCCAGGATCGCCAGCGCCCGTTCCACGCGCGCGCCGGCCGCCACGGCCGCCCGGGCGGAGCGGCGCAGGTTGGCGTCGTCGAAGTTGGCCAGACGGTTGGC
>WRGV01000098.1 GCA_009787035.1 Propionibacteriaceae bacterium
TGGACGATGTCGCGCGGGTCGACGTGCCGACCGCCGATCCGTCGGTCGCCCGCCGCGACCCGTTGCGCATCCGTCGGCTGCTGGCCGCGTACGCGCGGCACGTGGCATCGAGCGCGTCCGCAGCCAAGATCGCCGCCGACACCGCCGACCGTACAGGCGCATCCATCCAGGCCAACACCGCAGCCGACTACATCGCAGCGCTGCGACGCACGATGACCATCGAAGAACAGCCGAGTTGGGGCACGCATCTGCGCTCGCGAGCCATCGTGCGCCAGGCCCCGGTGCGCCACTTCGTGGACCCCAGCCTGGCGGTCGCTGCGCTGGACGCCAGCCCGGCCCGACTGCTGGCCGACGTCAACACGCTGGGGCTGCTGTTCGAGTCGATGGTGGTGCGCGACTTGCGGGTCTACGCGCAACCGCTAGACGGCGACGTGCTGCACTACCGTGACAGCTCCGGTCAAGAGGCCGATGCCATCGTCCAGCTTCGCGATGGACGCTGGGCCGCCGTCGAAGTCAAGCTTGGCAACAGCCACGCCGACGAGGCCGCCGCGTCCCTGCATCGGCTGGTGAATGCTCTCGACACGACCAAGATCGGCGAGCCGACTGCGCTGATCGTCGTCACCGCCGGACAGTACGCCTACACGCGCGATGACGGTGTCGTCGTGGTTCCGCTGAGCTGCCTGAGGGCGTAGCGGCCCGCAGCATCGCTCAGCCTCGCGGCTCGAACGGGTTGATCAGGGGCACGTCGAAGGCATCGTAGTCGCGCACGTTGCGGGTGGCCACCGTGAGCCCGTGGTAGATGGCGGTGGCGGCGATGAACGTGTCGCGGTAGTCGCGGGGGTTGGGCAGGTGCAGCGGTCCCGCGATCAAGGCGACGTCGGTGTCGACGGGGATGATGCGCTCGGCGTAGGCGACCAGCACGTAATCGTGGAGCCATGATTCCAGGAGTGAGGCTTGGCGAGCGTCGCGGCGTCGCCGTGCTGCGACCCACCGAGACACCTCGGTGATCGTGACGGCCGACAGATACGTCTCGTCTTCGATCAGGTCTGCTGCCCAAGCTCGGACGCCGGCATCCATCTGGCTGACGGGTTTGCGCAGCTCGCTGAGGACGTTCGTGTCCAGCAGGAGGCCGTTCACGCTTCATCCTCGTCATCATCGACGTCACGCAAGATGATGGAGATGCGCTCAGGCTCCCCGATCACATCCTCGTCCCAGGGGGCATCGAAGGAGAGCGCTTCGAGAAGTGAGCGCCCCTCCTTCGGCTCGGCCAGTTCGGGGTGCCGATCCGCATCGGCCACGATCAGCGACGGCCGTCCGCGGTTGGTGATGTGGACGAGGCCGAACTTGTGGGCGGCGCGGCTGATCGCGCTCGGATCGCGATTGAACTCCCGCGCGGTGTATTCGGTACGCAACAGATCTGTCATGGCGACCTCCAATGACGGTACGTACCGACAATGATATCAGCGTCGACTGCTTCGCAAGAGCGCTACTCAGTGGATGATCTTCAGGTGGCCATAGAGCTTGCGCAACGGGCCCGGGGCCCACCAGTTCCACCTGCCGAGGATGGTCATGGTGGCCGGCACGAGCAGCATGCGGACGAGCGTCGCGTCGGTGATCACGGTGATCGCCAGGGCCACGCCGACCTCCTTGATCGCGGTCATGCGGCCGAACGTGAAGCCGATGAACACGGCCACGATGATCGCCGCGGCGCTCGTGATGATCCGGCCCGATCGCTGCAGGCCGCGCTCGACGGCCAGATCGTTGGGCAAGCCGACATCCCAGGCCTCCTTGATGCGGGCAAGCAGGAAAACCTCGTAGTCCATGGCCAATCCGAAGCCGAAACAGATCGCACAGACCACGATGAACGTCTCCATGCCCAGCACCTGCGGCATGCCGAACCAGCCGTGCATGAAGATCGCGCTCGTCGCGCCCAGCGACGCCAGCAGCGACAGCGAGTTGATGATCAACGCCTTGATCGGAATGATCAGCGACCCGGTCATCAGGAACAGCAACACCATGACCGCGCACACCATGATCACCAGCGCGACCGGCCCGTTGTCGATCACCGACTGGATGAAGTCGTGCTGCATCGCAGCCGGCCCGCCGACCATGATCGGATACCCGGCGTCGTACGACCGCAGCGCCGTCACCTGATCGGTGATCGCCTGGCTGACCTGGTTCGAATCGGCGATGTGCACATTGATCACGCTGCGATCAGGATCGTCGGGCAGCGCGGCCGGAGGGCTGATGAAGTCCTGCCCCGGCAGGCTCTGCAGGTGCTGGTACAGCGCGGTGGTCTGTGCCGCCGGTGCGTCGGCCACCACGACGATCGACGCGGCCTGCGCGGCCGGATAGTCGTCCTGGATCGTGTTGTACGCCTGCGTCACCGCGTTGCCCTCGGGCATGTAGTCGGTGAACGCCGTCCGCATCGTCAGCGCGCTGATCGGGCTTGCCATGATCGCGAGCACAGCCAGCACGCACACCACGATCACCCACGGATGCGCATGCACCCGGCGAGCCAGCCGCGAGAAGATTCCGGTGTCACTGGCCGAATCGCCCACAGCCCTGGTGATCACCCGCACGCCCGGGATGCGCGTCAGCACCGACGGATTGATCAGCACCCGATTGGCGATCATGATCAGCGCCGGCACGACCGTGATCGCCAGCAACACCGCCAGCAGCGTGACCACCATGCCGGCCACCGAGATCGTCTGCATCATGTTGGTGTGCATCGTCAACAGCGCGGCCATCGCGCAGGCGATCGTCACCGCCGAGAACGTCACCGTCCGCCCGGCCGTCGCGACGGTGCGCTGCACGGCCTCGCCCACGATCGTCCTGGCCTGATCGCGCTCAAGCCTGGACGATCCGTCCGTCGGCAGACCCGCGGCGTCCAGGCCCGCAGCCAACTCCTCGCGGTAGCGGGACACCACCAGCAGGCCGTAGTCGATCGACAGCGCCAGGCCGATGATCGAGATGATGTTCAAGATGAACGAATCCACAGTCGTCGCGAACGTCAGCCCCCAGACCGCCCCGAGCCCCACGACGATCGAGATGATCGCGCCCACCAGCGGCAACCCGGCCGCCACGACGCCGCCGAACACGATCAAGAGCAGCACCAACGCCACCGGCAAGCTGACCGCCTCGCCGATCACCAGATCGCCCTGCACCTGATCGACGATCGCATTGCCGATCGCCATCGTCGACACGCCCGTGGCCGATGCGCCCGGGAACTGGCTTGCCAGCGCCGTGCTGAAGCGGGCGATCACGTCCGTGGCAGCCGAATCCGCGGCGTCGCCGTCCTGCGTCGACAGGTTGGGTTTCAGGGTCAAGAAGATGAGGAAACCGTCCTGCTTCGTACTGATCATCGCCTGGGCCTGCGCCTGCGCGGCCGGATCCTGCGACGCCAGCAGCTGGAACGGATCGACCTCCTGCGCCACGTCCTCGGACCCCGTGAAATCGGCGCGGTGATCATTCATGAACGCAGCCACCTGTTGCTGCTGCGCGGCCAGATCCACGCCCGTGACCACCACGCTGATCTGCTCGCCCGACCCGGGCGGCGTGACCGCCTCGTTGACCTCGTCAGACTGCGACCCGGACACCAGCGACATCGAATTCGACATCCGGTCGAACAGGCCGCCCTGCCCGAACCCCGCGAATGCGCCGATGCCCGCGACCACGAAGACGGCAAGCCAAGCAACCACCGTGATCCACGGGTGGTGCGCAACGCCCCAACCCAGACGCTTGAACATCGCTGCCTCTGTCCGATCGCCGCCCCCGCCGACGATGCGAGGATCAGGCAGGCGGCGATCACCTTCTTTCCACGATAGCCGTTCGTGCCGGGCGAAACCTGTCCCATGCGCAGGGACGAACATCGATCTGGGACATCCGGCCCGTCCGGTTTCGCCGCGCCAGGACTTCCCGGCACAATAGTGACGGCGCCCGCATCGGCGCGCCTGCCCTGGTAGCTCAGCGGCCAGAGCACCCGCCTTGTAAGCGGGTGGTCGAGGGTTCGACTCCCTCCCGGGGCTCGTCGCTTCGACGATACCTGCGTTGCAGCCGCCCTTGCGTGCCTCGGAGCACGCGGCGGGCATCTGCGCCTTGGTCTCGTCGAAGCTCGCTGTTCGTATGGTGCGTTGCAGCCGCCCTTGCGTGCCTCGGAGCACGCGGCGGGCGTCTGCGCCTTGGTCTCGTCGAAGCTCGCTGTTCGTATGGTGCGTTGCAGCCGCCCTTGCGTGCCTCGAAGCCTGCGCCTTGGTCTTCCAGCCCCAGGCGACGTCCGACGTCGGGGCGCCCAGGCGCAGGGCGAGGCAATCACACGCCGCTGGAAGCGACGAAGGCGAGGGCGGCACCGGCCAGCTGGACGGACTCGTCCGCACCGATGAAACACGCCTGGCCCTGGGTCAGGCGCAGGGTGGCCCCGTCGAACGTCCTGGCCTCGACATCGCCCTGGACGACCAGCAGGATGCGGGCGCGCTCGAAGCCCGGCAGGCGCACGGGCAGGGCCAGCGCCGGCTCGACGCGCCACAGCTGGAACTGCGGGTCGGGTGTCGGATAGTGCCAGATCGCGTCGCCGTCGGCGATCGGGGTCACCAGCGGCGCCGCGATGGCCTCGAAATTGACGCACGACGCCAGCGCGGCCGGGTCGATGTGCTTGGGCGTCAGGCCGCCGCGCAGCACGTTGTCGGAGTTGGCCATGATCTCGATGCCCATCCCGGACAGGTAGGCGTGCAGCGTGCCCGGCGCGGTGTACAGGCCGTCGCCGGGGTACAGCGTCACGTGGTTGAGCAGCAGCGCGGCCAGCAGGCTCGGGTCGCCGGGGTAGTGCTCGTCGAGCAGCACGGCCAGGCGCGCGAACCGTCCCACCTCGCCGGGATCGTCCATGTGCCGGGCGGCGGCCGCGACGACCTCCACGAGGATGTCGCCGCGCTCGTCGGCGGGCGTGAGGCAGTCGAGGAACGTCTCGGCCAGCGCCACCTCGTGGTTGGCGCGGTGGCGCAGCGGGCCGACGACGAGGTTCAGCATGTCGGCCGGGGCGCCGAGGCCCTCGAACAGCTCCAGCGTGCGCGTGGGGTTGCGGAAGCCGGACAGGGCCTCGAACGGGCTCAGGGCGACCAGCAGCTCGGGTTTGGACGAGGCGTCGCGGAAGCTGCGCTCGGGCGCATCGAGCGGGATGCCTGCCGCGTTCTCGCGCTCGAAGCCGGCGGCGGCGTCCTCGGCGGTGGGGTGCACCTGCAGACTGAGCGGGGCATCGGCGGCGAGCACCTTCAGCAGGAACGGCAGCCGGTCGCCGAAGCGCTCGCGGGTGGCCTCGCCCAGCTCGTCCGGATGGGTGCGCAGCCATGCGTCCAGCGTCGTGTGCTCGGCATCGAGGACGGCCGGGCCCTGGGCGTGCGTGCCGAGCCAGTACTCGGCCTGGACCGAGCCGTCGCTGGGGCGGCCCAGCAGGTTCGGGATGGCCGTGGGAGACCCCCAGGCGTAGTCCTTGACGACACCGGTCAGCGGCTGCATCGGCGCTCCTCGCTCAGTGATGGTGGTGGGCGGCGAAGCCGCCGTGGGTGGGTGGTGGCGGGGCGGGCCGCCGTGGTCCGTCCCCCTCTCCAGGGTATCAAAGTCGGGTGTCGGCGCCCATGTGCGCGCTCTCGGCACTGCGTCGCGGCGACCGGGGGAGCGACCCCGTAGCAGTCACTTCATGATGTGAGCGCCAACATTGATTCACGACAATTGGTATGCAAGAGCGTCCATAGCGAAGAGTTACGTACCTTGTCAAGGCGGGGTATTCGGGTGGATGTCAGGTTTGGGCGCGTCAGCATACTTACAAGCAATGGTCCTGGTTGCGAACAAGATAGTCGCTTCACGGTGTCTCGCCGCGGGGCGAGGCACCGTCGCCGTGTTTGCCGACCGGCCATGGGTCTGACACGCGCGGCACAGGACCGCGCAAAGGAAGGAATCATTCATGTTCACGAGCAGGCTGGCGCGATTCTTCGCTCCCTCCTCTGCCCAGGCTTCCGTCCCCCCACGCCGCGCGCTGGATGTTGCGCATGACACGCCACCCCCCGGAGCCGGACGCCGTACGCGTCCCGGTCTGCGCCGCCGGCCCCTGGCCGCGTTCGGCGCCTTCGCCATCCTGATCGCCGGGCTGTCCGGGGCGCAGCTGCTGCTCAACCAGGCCGCCGAGGCCGCCCCCGGCTCGCCCAACAATCCGACACCGGGCAACGCGATCTTCACCGAAGACTTCCAGAACACGGGCTCGACCCCCATCCCGCTGACCAGCTACACGGGTTCTGAGGACGCGCACCAGATGACCTACGGCGCCGACACCGCCTGGCTGCCCGGCTACCACCGCTGCAACGGCTGGATCATGAACAGCACGTCCCCGACGCCCGAGCCCACGGCGGATATCGGGTGCATCGACGTCAACGGCGACGCCTGGCCCTACCTGCGGGTGATGGCCAAGGTGCTGGGCCAGGCGCAGGGTCAGAGCGAAGCCCAAGCGGCCACCAACAACGTGCTCTCGGAGTTCACCAACCTGAAGGGTGAGACCGACCAGCCCGCCGGCACCATGCTGAAGATGACCAGCGACACCATCCCGGCCATCGGCGGACACTACTACGCCGT
>WRGV01000099.1 GCA_009787035.1 Propionibacteriaceae bacterium
CGGTCACGTGCGCGTCGCAGACCTCGACGCCGCCCACCGTGACCACCACGTCGGCCCCCAGCTCGCCGGTGCCCTGGATGATCGGCTGCGCGCTGCCGATGGTCGCCCCGACGATGGGCGAGGTGATCCGCGGCGCACCGGGAGCCACCGAGTCGACGGTGAACGTCACAGTGGTGGCCGCCGACGTCGTCCCAGCCAGGTTGCGCTGCGTGACGGACACGCTGTTGGAGCCCTGGGGCAGCGTCGTCCCGGACGTACACGCCCAGGTGCCATCGGTCGGGGAAGCGTCGGTCTCGCACAGCGTGGTGGTGCCCTGCATGACGACGATGTGCGCCCCGGCCTTGGCCTGTCCGGTGAAGGTCGGCGTGACCTGGTTGGTCGCCGACCCGGCATCGGGCTCGCTCACGATGGGCGGGGCGGGCACCTCGGAGTCGATGGTGATCGCGCGGGTCGTCGCGTTCGACATGTTGCCCGCGGCGTCGCTCTGCGCCACCGACAGCGTCTGCGCGCCCTGCGGCAGGTTGGACGTCGGCACGCAGCTCCAGGTCGTCGTCGACGTGACGGTCGTGGTGCACACGGTCGTGCCGTTCGAGGTGACGGTGAGGGACGCATTCGCCTCGCCGGTGCCCGAGATGGTCGGCTTGGCGTTGGTGAGGATGGCGTTCGCCGCCGGCGCGCCGATGGTCGGCGCATTGGGCTTGACGGTGTCGACGGTGATCACGATGGACGTCTTGGGCGACACGTTGCCCGCGGCGTCTTGCTGCGTGACGTTGATGGTGTGCGCGGCGTCGCTGAGGTCTGACTTGGCGGTGCAGCTCCACGCCCCGCCCGAGCCGACGGTGACGGTGCACAGGGTCGTCGCGGTGCCGTCCATCACAGTGAGGGTCGCGTTCGCCTCGCCGGTGCCGGTGAAGGTCGGCGTCTTGTTGTTGCCGATGGACGCGGTGGTCGGCGACGACACGGTGGGTGCCGTCGGCGCGACCGAGTCGATGGTGATGCTCCTTGTCAGCGCGCTGGACGTGTTGCCCGCGGCGTCGGTCTGCGTCACCGACAGGCTGTTCGTGCCCTGGTTCATGTTGGCGGTCGGCGTGCATGTCCAGCTGCCGTCGGACGCCACGCCCGCGGAGCACACCGTGGTNCCCCCGACCTTGACGGATAGCGTCGCCCCCGCCTCNCCGGTGCCGGTGAAGGTGGGACGGTTGGTGTTGAGCAGCGCNTCGGCAACCGGCGCGCTCATGGTCGGCGCATTGGGTGCGATCGAGTCGACNGTGAGCGACAGGGTCGTCGCNNCGGACACGTTGCCCGCCTTGTCGGTCTGCGTCACATTGATGGTCAGGTCGCCTTGGACGAGGTTGGTTTGGCACGTCCACGTGCCGTTGGACGCCACCGTTGCGGAACACCCTGCAGTCGGATTCCCCACCACGTCGAATTTCAGATTCGCACCGGCCTCGCCGGTGCCGCTCGCAACGGGACGAGCATTGGTGAGCACCGCGCCGTCCACGGGGCTTGACACCACCGGCGCGTCGGGCACGATGGTGTCCACGGTGAATGTCCTGGTGATGGCGGGGGACTGGTTGCCCGCACGGTCGGTCTGCGTGACGCCGACGGTGTGCGACCCCTGCGCGAGCGCGGACGCCGCGGTGCAGCTCCAGGTGTTGTCAAGGGACACTTCGGTCTCACAAACGACATTATCGACGGTGCCTTCGTAGACGACGACGTGCGCGTATGCCTCGCCCGTGCCGGTGAACGTCTGCGCCTGACCGTTCTTGAAGTACGAGTTGGCGGCTGGAGCGCTCATCACAGGTGTGGACGGAGCCGTGGTGTCGCTGGTGAAGCTGTACGTCGTGGGCGCGGACTGATTCTTGGCTTGGTCGGTCTGCGTCGCTGTGATGGTGTAATTCGTCCCGGCGGAGAGCGCACCCGAGGCCATCGTGCACGTCCACGTGCCGTCCGCCCCCACGGTGACGGGCGCACACAGAGCGGTGGTCGATGTTCCAGAACTGTACGTGACAGCAACGGTCGCGTTGGGCTCACCCGTTCCGGTGACGGTGGACACTCGGTAATTCAGCCACGCTCCGGTCGGCGATGTGATCACCGGTGCGTCTGGCGAATTCGTGTCGACGGTGAAACTCGCGGTGCCAGGATCAGACACGTGCGCGAATTGGTCGGTAATGACACCGCTGAGATGATGGACACCCTCCGACAGAGTCGTATTCACCGGGCACGACCAGGTCAGATCGTCAGCCACCGTCGTCGTGCATAGCGGCGCGCCGTCCAGTTGCAGGACGAGGTTCGCGCCAATCTCGCCAGTCCCCTGGATCAAGGGTTTGTTGTTGTTCGTCCAGGTGCCATCGGCCGGTGAGGTATAGACCGGCGGATGGCCCGCCATGTCAACCTCCAGCGTCGCGGTATTGGGAAGAATGACGTTGTTGTACGTCATGGCACTTGCCGGAAAGCTGTAGACGGCGTCAACGGGGGGATCATCGGGGGCGACCTGAACCGTGCCTTGGCACAGCGTCTGGCCAGCCGCGAACGATGAGCTGAGTTGGACACTCTTTCCGTCGGCAGCGACCGTCATTGCATTGTTGACGTTACAGCCCGCCGATTTGGTCGTCGTACCGGTCACCACGTGCAGGCCGTCGGGAATGGGCACGGAGATGCGCGGGGTGTTTGTGGTCGAGGTGACCGGTGCATCGCTAGGTTTGGTGAGCGAAAGAGTCAGCGTGCTCGTATCACCTTCGGTGATGATCGGTGGTGAGAACGACACATCGGCCTGAGGAGCCAATGCCGACAAGCTGAAGTTGTCCACAGCGATAATCGAACCTGCCGGAACGTAGTCTATTCGTGGGTAGATTGTGACCGGGCCAGTCAAGTCGAAGTTGTAACTCGTTACGTTCACAATGATGTGGAATACCGTCACATCCATAGGGATCGACTCGCCTGTCGGTGAGGTATACGTGGTGGATGTGACAGTGGCATAGGACGAGGTGGTGCTAGGGGCTCTCCCGATGACCGATGCCATGTTAACCTGAACCAGCTGACTTGACGTGCCTCCGGNACTGAACAGCAGTGTCATGGTTCCCGTCACGGCAGAAGTCGAATAGACCGCGAAGGTGAACGCACCGGTAAGGCCATAGGCCGACATGGGCACAGGCGTCATGGTGTACCGAAACGGCATGGTGAGCTGCACGGATGAGCCCATCTCAAGGACATTGTTGGTCGCCGCCTGCTCGGGCGTCAGACCAGACTGCTCGCCCAGGACTTGGGCGACCGCTTGCATCTGTGCCCACTTGTCGGGCGTACATCCTTTGTCTGTCGTCGGTGCTGCGGTCTTGGGATTCATCACCCAGCCATTGCATGCGTTCCCAGCCGGCGTCTGCGGCGCATCGGTGAAATAGGAGCCGCCGCTCGGAGCGGGGTAATTGAGAATACTCATGGGCGTTGTTACGCTCGCGGAGTCAAAGTTCTCACTGAAGATGAGGTCGCCCGGCGTCTGCACACCCGGGCTGCCGGGCATCGCCTGGGAGATGCTGGTTCCGGTCAGCACCCCGGCTCCGCTCAATCCGGCGACGACGAGCGCGAAGACGCTCAGCGCTGCCATCGACCGCCTCGTCCGTCCCTGCTTCGCCTGGCCCTGCTTCGTCCGGCCCTGCTTCGTCCGTCCGCCTGGCCGCTGCGCCGGGGGCGTCGGGTGTCCAGCGCGTTGCGGCTGGGTCACGACGGCGTCCTTCATCGTGTTTGCCGTAGTGGTGAGGTGATCCAGGTGTCGCAGCTCGTCCTGGATGCGTCCGGCCTGGGCCAGCAGGATGTGCATCGGCGGGGCAGGCAGGGGCGTCGCGCGCCGCGCGGGGGCGCAGTCGTGCGCCGGCGTCCACACATCATCTTGTGCCGCACGCCGGGCCCCGACCATCGAACCGTTCTCAGCAACAGATGCCTCAACAGCGGCGGCGCGTCGGGGTGTGTAGGGGCGACTTCGGTCGTCGAATGACAGCGCGTCAGTGAACATGGGCGTTGCCAACCTTCCCGGAACTTCTCGGTCCCGGGCACCGTGTCCCTCAGACACGCAAACCCACGCTCAGCCTGAACACCAAACGTGGGGGGCGGTGGGGGGTGAATCTCACGTGTGTCCAGGATCTTCTTGTACCGTCAACCGTAGCCATCCCCACTGGCAACCCCAAATCGCCCAGGATTCGCGGGTGTCGGGGGTGGCGGGCGCGGCGTCCCCCTGCCCGGCCGCCGAGCGCACCCCAATGAGCGACAATGGTCACATGAGGTTCGCCAACTCCGCGATACGGCACGGCGTGAGTCACGCCGACGCCGCGCATGTGGCGACTCGGCCATCGGGGTCGATGTGCTTGGCGACGACCCTCGCAAAGAGATGCGTCTCGGATTCGACACGCACGCCCGACCGTTGGAGGTGGGCGTCATCGTCCTGCCCGACGGCGAGTTGCTCATCATCCACGCCATGCCGCTGCGCCGCGGCTGGCAAGACCTACTAGACCAAGCGAGACGATCATGACAGACCAGTTCACACCCGAGCAGGAAGCCTACTTCGACAGCCTCGCCGACGACTTCGAGACAGACCGCTCCGTCGATGAGATCACCAGTCACCTCATCGACCCGGCCACGGCCGCCGGCGTGCTGCCCAGCGTCATCGTGCCGCTTGAGATCGACCGTGCACAGCTGCGCGCTATCGATGAGGTCGCCCAGGCGAGGGGCACCACACGCACCCAAACCATCCAAGAGCTGTTCGACCAGGCCCTGCTCGCCGCCTGATCCGTCACCCCGCAGAACGGGCCCTTCTCACGCAAGGATGATGACCGTGACCAACGACGACGGGCGGCTCCTAGGCAGACGACCGACAGCGATGGGCACCCGCCTTCGTGTCGATGCGCTGCCGCAATCGACGGGCATCCTGCCCGATACCCCAGGAGCCCTCAAGCGACATCTGGATCAATCGCGTCGCGAGGCCGCTGAACACCCAGAGCGACTGGTCCCCATGGACCAGTTCGAACATCAGATGCGCTCGAAACTCGCCGCGCTGTGACCTACGAGCGGTGCCCCACGGCAACCACGACGATGACGATGCGCCCGTCGCCCACCGTGTGGATCACGCGGCAATCGTCTACCCGCAATCGGCGGGACAATCGCGCAGCCAGACGTCGGAAATCGACACTTCTTGGTCGATTTTGAGCCTCTGAAAGCCTCTTTGTCCCACGGTCGGCACGTCGCCGCGTCGGCCAGGCAGACAGCGTCACAGGCAGAGCCCGACGGTTATGTCAATTGCAGGCAATAAGCATCGCTTTGTCATAAGATATGGCGCAGGGAGGTGCGCGATGGCGACCAAGACGGTGAGCATCCGCATGGATGAAGACCTGTACCGACAGCTATGCGAGTTCTCCGCCCGGGTGTACATCCCGGTGTCGGCGCTGATCTCGTGTTTTGCGGCCACGACCGTGCGTGAGCAGCGCCTGCCCTTCCAGATCGCGGCCGATCTGTTCCACGCCCCGGCCAACCAGGCCCACGTGGCCGCGGGCATCGACGAGCTTGAAGTCGGCGGCGACACCGTCCACGAGCTGATCGACGCCTGACCGCCCCGCCTCGACCGGCCCGTCCGGCCCCTCGAAAAACTGTCGGAGGTGGCTGACAGGATGGGTGATGGAAGGAGGAGCCATGGCCGAACCCACGCTTGAGCACCCGGTCTACCACTTCACGCACGTGAGTCATCTGGCCCAGATCGTGCGTGACGGACTGCTGTGCGACTCCGAATGGCACCAGGAGAAACGATGATCGAGACCGTGACCGGAGACCTGCTGCAGTCCGATGCAGATGCCCTCGTCAACACCATCAACACGGAAGGCGTCATGGGCAAGGGCATCGCCCTGCGATTCCGCCGCCGATTCCCCGCCATGTACGACGACTACCGTCGCGCCTGCAAGGCCGGCACCGTCCAGATCGGGCGCATGCTGGTCTGGGAGACGGGTGCCGTCACCGGGCCGCGCTACATCGTGAACTTCCCAACCAAGCGTCATTGGCGCTCACGGTCGCGGATTACCGACGTGGAGGCAGGCCTGACCGATCTGGCCCGCGTCATCCGGGAACGCAACATCCACTCGATCGCCGTGCCGCCGCTCGGGGCCGGCAACGGCGGGCTCCCCTGGCCGCAGGTCAGGCAGGCCATCCTGACCGGTCTTGGTGGCCTGTCCGATGTGCAAGTCTTGCTTTACGAACCCCAGGGTGCCCCTGACCCCCGTCAGATGGTCACAGCCACGCCAGCCAAGCCGCTGAGCGAGAACACGGCCGCCTTCGTCGACGCACTCGGGCGCTACCTGACCATGGTGATCGATGGCAAGCCGTCCTTGATCGAGGTGCAGAAACTCATGTACTTCCTCCAGGAGGCCGGGCAACCACTCAACCTGCGGTTCATCCGAGGGCTTTATGGGCCCTACGCCGACCAACTGCGACACGTGATGATCTTCACCGAAGGCACATATACCGTCGGCTTCGGCGACGGCGCCAACCGGCCGCTCGACTCGTCCCTCGAACTGCTGCCCGGAGCCTGCGACAAGGCATCGGCCGTGCTGGAGGCATTCCCCGAGACCCGCCAGCGCA
>WRGV01000100.1 GCA_009787035.1 Propionibacteriaceae bacterium
CCGTGCGGCCGCTATGCGCTCGCTGTCCGCACGAGGATCCGTCCGCACTCGTCGCAGCGCAGAATGGTGGACGCATCCGCCTCGGCCGCGGCGCGCACCGCGGCCGCATCCAGCTGGAGCCCGCACCCCGAGCAGCGCCCATTTCGCAGCTCGGCGGCGCCGGTGCCCAGGCGCGCGGCCACCTTGGTGTACAGCGCCAAGACGTCGGCCGGGATCTGCTCCACCAGACCGGTCCGGCGCTGGGTCAGCCCTGCCAACTCCTGCTCGGCCTGGCGCATCTGGTCGTCGCGGCTGGCGATGAGCGCCCGCATGCGATCCTCCAGGCCCGTGCGCGTCGCCGTGAGCTCGGCCACCTTCGCCTCGCCATCCTCGACGACCTGCATCAGCTCCAGCGACTCGTCCTCCAGCACCGAGATGCGCCCGGACAGATGCTCGATCTCCGACTGCAGCCCGGCGATCTGCTTCTGCTCGTTGACGACGCCGTCGTCCAGCCGCTGCTGGTCGCGTGCCAACCGCGTGCGAGCCACCTCCAGATCGTCGTTGCGGCGTTCGAGCTCGGCGTTGGTGTCGCTGATCTGGGTCTGCACGGCGACGATCTGCTCACTGGTCGCCACGCGCTGCGTGTTGAGCTCGACCAGCTCCGCGTGTTCGGGCAGCGCCTTCGCGCGCCGCTGCACGACCGTGCTCGCGTTGTCCAGATCGGCGAGCGTGACGAGGAGAGCCTGGATGGCTGGACGAGCCTGCATGGGCATCCTTTCGACGGGTGCGTGACCAAGCCAGGATACCGCCAGCGCTCACCCCATCGGGCCCTGAATGGTCGCTGCACGTCACGGGGCTACACTGGGGCGCGCGAGGAGCGCGGGGGGCGCACCCAGCAAACACATCGAGGACAGGCACATCATGAGCGACCAGCAGCTTCCGTCGGTCAACCGGCAGATCTCCTATTCGGACGCCTTCAAGGCGTTCATCTGCGAGGACTGGGCACCCTACCCGTCCCGGCTGCCCGAGGCGCTGCCGGCGTCCGCGTACGCCGGGGCGCGCCGCGAGGCGCTGTCCGCACAGTTCCCGGGTGAGCGACTGGTCATCCCGGCCGGCGGCCTGCGCGTGCGCAACAACGACTGCGACTTCCGCTTCCGTCCACACTCGGCCTTCGCCCACCTGACGGGCCTGGGCACCGACCGCGAGCCCGGCGCGGTGCTCGTGCTGGATCCGACCTGGGACGGCGGCCACAAAGCCACGCTGTACTTCCATCCGCGCGTGCCGCGCACCGATCCCGAGTTCTACGCCAGCTCGCGCTACGGCGAGATGTGGGTCGGCCAGCGCGAGTCGCTGGACGAGATGTCGGCCCTGTGCGGCATCACCTGTGCGAGCGTCGAGTCGCTGCCGAGCGTCTTGCAGGCCACCCGGGTGCCCACGCGCGTGCTGCGCGACGCCGATCCCGACGTCACGGCGCTCGTCGACCAGGCGCGCGGCGGCTGCCCCGAGGGTGCCGATCAGGCGCTGCAGGTGGCGTGCAGCGAGCTGCGCCGCATCAAGGACGCGTTCGAGGTGGCCCAGCTGCGCGAGGCCTGCGACCGCACCGCGTCCGCGTTCGCCGACGTCGTCCGCAACCTGGCCACCGCCGAGCGCGCCGGACGCGGCGAGCGCTGGGTCGAAGGCGTCTTCGGGCTGCACGCCCGCCACGTCGGCAACGCCGTGGGCTACGACACCATCGCGGCCGCCGGCGACCACGCCAACACGCTGCACTGGATCTGCAACGACGGCCCGATCCGCTCCGGCGAGCTCCTGCTGCTGGACGCCGGCATTGAGCTGGATTCGCTCTACACCGCCGACATCACCCGCACGCTGCCGATCAACGGCCGCTTCAGCGACGCGCAGCGCCAGGTGTACGACGCGGTCCGTGCCGCCCAGCAGGCCGGCATCGATGCAGCCAAGCCGGGCGCCATGTTCTCGGCCCCGCACGATGCCGCCGTCGCGGTGCTGACGCAGGCGTTCGCCGACTGGGGCATCCTTCCCGTCAGCGTGGATCAGGCGCTGTCGCCCGATGGCGGCCAGTGGCGCCGCTGGATGGTGCACCACACGTCGCACATGCTGGGCCTGGACGTGCACGATTGCGCTCACGCCCTGCGCGAACACTACAAGGACGGTCCGCTGGAGGAAGGCATGGTGCTGACGGTGGAGCCGGGCATCTACTTCAAGTCCACCGACCTGCACGTGCCGCCGGAGCTGCGCGGCATCGGCGTGCGCATCGAAGACGACATCGTCATCACCGCCACGGGCTGCGACATCCTGTCGTCGGCACTGCCGCGTGAGTCCGCCGACGTCGAGGCCTGGATGGCGCCGCTGCTCTAGCAGCGGCTCACAGGTCGAAGCTGTACCGCCGGGCGGTGGTGGTCTCCGACTGGGACTCGGCCGGCGCATCGTCGCCGGGCAGGGCGCGGGCCGGATGCCACGCGGGCGCCGCAGGCTGCGTCAGCCCAGGCTGGGCGTGTTCTGGAGAATGCGGGCGTTCCGGCAGGCGCAGCGGTTCCGGGATGCGCACGGGCGGACGCAGCGGGATCGACGGGCGCACCGGCTCGGCCGGACGGACGGCCTCAGGTTTGACGGTCGGCTCGGCCTCAGGCTCCGGCGTGGCAACACCCGCGCTGCGGCTCCACATGCGCGGATCGACGGTCACCTCAGATGTCGGCGCCTCGATGACCTCCCAGCCCTCGTCGGCCTCCTCGGCCTCGGCAAGCAGCGTCCGGGCCCGGGCGGCCACGGCGGCGTCCCCCACCACGTCGAACCGGCTCGGCACCGGCACGAGTTCGGGCGTGCGCTCCGACTCCGAGTGTGTCAGCGCGTACACGACCAGCGAAGCCACGGCGCCGTACACGATGCCGCTGCCCAGACACCACCCGATCACCTCGTACACCGGGATGGCCGGCAGGAACCACCACAGCACCACGGACAGACCCAGGCCGCAGACCAGCCCAGCTCCGACGCCGATCATCACGATGCGGCGCCACGGCGAGACCTGCGTCTGGGGAACAACCATGCGCAATCCCGTGCCGACAAGCATCAACTGATCGGCGGGCACGCCCTGGCTGGTCAGATAGCGGATTGTCCGTTCGGCCTCGGCCTGCGTGTCATACCCCGCGATGCCTCCCGGTTGGTGATAGCTCGACGGACGGACTGCGTTCGCCGGACAAAGACGAGGGGTCGTCACGGGTTGCCTCCTTCGATGGCCGAATGCGGGGGTGACCTCACGATCCTACTGCCCGAGGCCAACTTGACCGCCTCAGGCACGCGGTCGCCCCCCACGACACGGTCGAACTTGCAAACGTCGCCCAGATCACGTAAACACGAGGATCATGAGTGATACCACCTCACCACTGTCCCAAGCCGTCCACGCAGCGCTCGACACTGTGATCGATCCCGAGCTGCGCCGGCCCATCTCCGATCTCGGCATGATCCGCGACGTCCGGATCGTCGGCAGCCGCGTCCACGTCACGCTGGCGCTGACGATCGCCGGATGCCCGCTGCGCGACACGCTCGACCAGAACGTGCGCCAGGCCGTGTCCGCCGTGCCCGGCGTCAAGGAGGTGGACGTCGACATGCAGGTCATGGACGACCGCCAACGCGCGCAGGTCTCCGCGCAACTGCGCGGCACCACCGAGGCGGAAACCAACCCGTTCGCAAGCCCCGACTGCACCACCGTCGTGCTGGCGATCGCCAGCGGAAAGGGCGGTGTCGGCAAGTCGTCCATCACCGTCAACCTGGCCGTGGCGCTGGCGGCGCGCGGCCTGCACGTGGGCCTGCTGGACGCCGACATCTACGGCCACTCGATTCCGGACATGATGGGCGTCGGCGACACGCGCCCCACGCTGATGGACGACATGCTGCTGCCCGTGCCGGCGCACGGCGTCGCCGTGATGAGCCTGGGCATGCTCAAGGACAGCCGCGACCAGTTCATCGCGTGGCGCGGCCCGATGCTCGACCGCGGGCTGTCGCAGCTGCTGACCGAGGTCTACTGGGGCGACCTGGACGTCCTCCTGGTCGACCTGCCGCCCGGCACGGGCGACATGCCGATGTCGGTGGCCCGTCAGCTGCCGGGCAGCGCCGTCATCGTCGTCACCACGCCGCAGATGGCCGCCGCCGAGGTGGCCGAGCGCGCCGGCGCCCTGGCCGACAAGATGGGCCAGCGTGTGCTGGGCGTCGTGGAGAACATGAGCTACCTGGAAGCCACCTGCCCGCACTGCGGCAAGGATCACCGCGTCGAGGTCTTCGGCCACGGCGGCGGCGCCGAGGTGGCCGCCTCGCTGGCACGCCGCACGGGTGAGGCCGTGCCGCTGCTGGCCCAGATCCCGATGGATGAGCGCCTGCGCTCCGGCGGCGACACCGGCCAGCCCATCGTGGAGGGCGTGCCCGAATCGGCGTGCGCGCAGGCTCTCGCGAGCCTCGCCGAGCGCCTGTCGAGCCTGGCGGCCCGCTAGCCCTGTCCCAGGGCCGCCATCGTCGCGTCCCACTGCAGGCGCTGCTTGATGGCGGCCAACTGGTCGGGCGTCGCCGGCTTGACCAGCTTGTCGGCGTCGTTGGAGCCCCGCACGTCGTAGGCATACGACAGCGTCAGCTTGTCCAGGTGTTGGCTTTGCGCCAGCTGCTCGCACCGGGCGAAATCGCCCCGGCACTGCCCGGCGATGGACGACCACGCGGCCAGCTGTGCGACATCGTCCACGGTGGCGGTGACGTCGATGAGCGCTGAGCGCGTGACCTCGGTGTTCGACTGCTGGTCGAAGATGAAGTTGCCCATGCAGTAGACGATGAGCTTGCCGTGGTAGGCCTCGGTGGTCTGCACCCAGTGCGCGTGGTTGCCAATGACCATGTCGGCGCCCGCATCCGCCATGTCGCGGTACAGCGCGGTCTTGATCTGGTCGGGTTTGGTCTTGTACTCGGCACCGCTGTGCGGCCAGGCGATCGTCGGCAGCAACTGCGCATACTGGGTGATCTCCTGCAGCTGGGCGGCCGTGGGGTTCTTGAACACGCCGTCATAGCCGCAGAAGCCGAACGGCACGGGATACTGCTTGTCCGACCCGTCCGACATCCTGGCGGTCACCGGCAGCACCACGACGTTGCAGTTGGGCGGGGTTTCGGGGTCGGGCGAGCCGAAATACTGGATGCCCTGCGCCTCCAGGTTGGCTCGTGTTGTCGCCAGGCCGGCGGCACCCTGGTTGCCGGAGTGGTTGTTGCCCAGGCTGACGGCCGTGAACCACGTGGCAACGCCGGGCAGGTACCGCGGGTCGCAGTTGAACGTCAGCGTCGCCTCCATCTGGGCCGACGTCATGGGGACGCCCGCCACGACCGGGCACTCGAGATTGGCAACCCAGGCGTCGTACGCCGAACGGTCAAACTCACCCAGCCGCGAGAACGGATACTCGTACTGCAGCGGGCTGGCCATCGACCAGTCGTTGATGTAGCGCCCGAAGAAGATGTCACCCATGAACAGGTAGGTGCCCCGGGCCGACACGGGCGCAGCTGGGGTCGGAGTCGGGGTGGGGGTCGGGCTCGGGGTCGGGGTGGGACTGGCAGACACGCCGGACGACGGGGGCATCGAAGACTGCGACGGCACGGGCGGCGGCGCACATGCGGTCAGGACCAACAGGGTCGCCACCACTGGCAATCCCCGCAAGGCTGGAGAGATCGACATGCGTCCAGGCTAACGGACGAATGGCCCACCCTTGCGTGCGTTCACATCTGAGCTGAACCGCGTGCCTCGGCGGCCGCGAAGGCGAGGTTGACCTCGTCGGGCACCGGGGCGGGCTGCCGGGGCGGCACCGACGACAGCGCCTCCAGCGGCGGCGTCCAGGTGGACGGATCGGACGACGTCGGTTCGGGGCTCGTCTCGGCCTCGTCGGGCTCGCGACTCGCATCCGGTTCAACAGGCTCATCCGGTTCGACAGGCTCATCCGGTTCGACAGGCTCATCCGGTTCGGCAGGCTCGGGCATCGCAACAGTCACCGGATCCACCGCTTCGTCGGCCGGCTCGACGGACGCATCCTCGGACGGCTCGGCTGACGCCTGCGCACCCGCCGCGGGCGGCACCGTCTTGAGACTCGCCGTCAGACTCGCGGTGCCCTCATCCAGCGCCGCCTTGCTCTGGCTGAGCGTCTCCGCGCTCTGCTTTTGCAAGGTGTCCATCTGCGAGCGCACGCCGGCCAGATCGGCCCGCAGCGCATCCATCTCGGCCTGCACCTCGGGCGGCAACACGTACTTGGCCAAGTTCTTCGGCTGCAGATCGGACAGCGAGAAGTCCTGGAACTCGGGCCCCAGCTCCGACTTGATCTGATCGGTCGCCGAGTTGGCCACCCCGCGCAGGAACCGCAGCACACGCGCAGCCTTGCGCGCCAGATCGGGCACCTTGTCGGGCCCCAAGAGCACGATGGCAAGCACGATCAGGACCAGGATCTCAGGGCCCCCGATATCGAGCAGCATCGGCGTCATGCCTGCCACCCTATCCGGCCTGCCCTAGCACGCGCGACCTGCCGCACGTCCCCCGCTCACAGGTCGGCGGCATCCAGCAGCGCCGCGAACGCCGCCGCCTCGGCCGGTGAGGCCGACAGCATCGGCTGG
>WRGV01000101.1 GCA_009787035.1 Propionibacteriaceae bacterium
GATGTGCTGTTGTGGTCTGGTTTGGGCATCTGGCTGGTTGGTTGTCCCAGTTTGTGGTGTGAAACGCGGCACCGCCGCCTCCGGCGGCCGCGCGTTGGCGGTGGCAGAATCGACTGTCATGGACCTGTTGGGGGAGGGCGCCTTCGCGCGCCGCATCGATGCGCTGGATGCCGAGACGATTCGCGCCGACGGTTCGCTCAAATGGACGTCGCAGCCCGGCGCACTCGGCGCGTGGGTGGCCGAGATGGACTTCGGCCTGGCTCCGGCGGTGCATCGCGCGCTGGATGAGGCGATGGCGCATGATCTGACCGGCTACGTGCCGCCCGCGGCGGCGAATGACCTTGTCAACGCCGTGTGTGGGTATCTCGGCGGCCACTACGGCTGGGGGGTCGCGCCCGATCAGGTGCATCCCGCGGGCGACGTGTTGTCGGTGCTGGGTGACATGCTCACGGTCTGGACACAGCCCGGCGCGCCGGTGATCGTGCCGACCCCGGCGTACATGCCGTTCGTGTCGCTGCCGGTGGCGTACGGGCATCCGGTGCTGCAGGTGCCGCTGCACCACGACGAGGCCGGCTGGACGCTCGACCTCGACGACCTGGACGCCGCGTTCCGTGCCGGCGGGCGGGTGCTGATCCTGTGCAACCCGCACAATCCGATCGGCAAGGTGTACACGCGCGACGAGCTGCTCGGCATCGCCGCGGTGGTCGAACGCCACGGCGGCCAGGTGTTCGCCGACGAGATCCATGCGCCGCTGGTCTACGACCCGGTGGCGACGCCGCACATCCCGTACGCCAGCCTGGGCGACGACATCGCCGCGCACACGCTGACCGCCTTCTCGGCGTCCAAGGCGTTCAACCTGCCGGGCCTGAAGTGCGCGCAGTTCGTGGTGACCAACCCGGATCACGCCGCCTGGCTGCGCGAGCACCACTTCAGCGGCGGCGCCGGCACGCTGGGCGTGGTGGCCAACATCGCGGCGTACCGCGACGGCTGGAGCTGGTTTGCCGACGTGCTCGCCTACCTGGATGGCAACCGCCGGCTGCTCGCCGACCTGGTGCGCGATCAGCTGCCGGGCGTGCGCATGGACGTCCCCGATGCCACCTACCTGGCCTGGCTGGATGTCAGTGCCCTGGGCCTGGGCGAGGCGCCGGGTGCGTTCTTCGCCGACAGGGCGCACGTGGTGATGAACGAGGGCACCACCTGCGGCGATGCCGGGCGCGGCTTCGTCCGCCTCAACTTCGCGACCTCGCGCCAGGTGCTGCGCCAGATCGTGGCCCAGCTTGCCGACGCCGTGCGCTAGCGGTCGCTACGGCTTGAGTTTCGACACCGCGGCGGCGAAGCCAGGCGCTCCGGCGGTGCCCAGGTTCGCCAGCACGCCGTCCAGGCTCAGCGGAGGGTTGCGCAGTGCTGCGGTGATGTCGTGCAGCACGCTGACAACGGCAGATTGATGCGTGGTCAACAATTTCAGGAGGAGCGAGTCGGGGGTCATGGCGCTCAGCCCGTACCGTTCGAGCGTCGGCGCGGGGAAGTCCGAGATGTTGCGCGTCACGATGACGTCGGCGGGCGAGCGATGGGCGGCGCCGATGATCAGGCGGTCTTCCGGATCGGGGGATGGGTAGTTCGCTGGATCCAGGTCGGCGCAATCGACCATCGCTGCCGGGAATGAGCGTCGCATGGCGGCGAACCGCCGTTCCACGCTAGCCGGAGGAAGGTCGGGCCGCCGGTGTTTCGCGGCTGACAATGCGGCCGTCATCACGTGCTCTGACCAGAATGGGCTGAGCACGCCGCGTTCCGCAAGAGACAACAACATGTCCGCAAAGGAGACGGGAACCAGGACGTTGGCATCGAGGAAGACCGGTTGGGGACTCACGCGTCTTCGCTCCAGGTGACATGGTCGGGGTCCAGTCCGGCGGCTCGCGCCGCAGCTCGCTCGGCGCGGACTTCCCGGAATGCTTCGTCGACCTCAGCGGCGCTCATGAAGTATGTGCCGTCGGCAATCGCCTCGCGTCTCATCTCGTCGAGGAAGGCCCGCTGCTCGGCGTGCATCTGCTCCTTGTAGGCTAGGACATCGTCCAGATGCAGCTGGCGATGGACGTTGGGCTGGGCATAGGCGAGCTTGCCTTCTTCGAGCATCTTGACGAGCGTGGTCCGGGAGACGCCCAGCATGTCGGCGGCCTGGCCGGTGGTCAGCAGCGTGGGCATGGGTTCGATGCGGACGCTGGTCCCGTTGGCCAGGGCCTCGACGGCGCCCGTGAAGGCGTCGCGGATCTCTGGCGTGGGCGAGGCCTCGGCGACGATCTGGGCGAACCTCGCCAGCACCGCGGGATCGCTGGGCGGTGAGACAACGGTGGTAGCCATGCGACTATCGTCCTCTTGAAACGAGCGAAACGCAAGGGGTGAAGCCGAGCCTCAGCGCTGGTCGTCCTTGGGGCGGCAGGCGGGGACCATCCGCCACAGGCGTCCGAACACGATCATGGCGAGCGTGGGGATGCCGAACTGGGGCCATCCGGCGGCGCCGGCCAGGCCGTCGGCGGTGGCGCTGAGCCGGACGCCGAGGAAGTCGGAGGTCACCTCCTGGGCAGACTGCGTCTGGGCGAGCGCGGTGGACATGCCGGATTGGTAGGCCAGGGCGATGACGACCAGGGCGGCCGCCGTGATGACCAGGGCCGCGATTCCCCGCGCCCACAGCGGCCCGCGCCGCAGGTCGAGGGCATCGTTGTAGTGCGCGGCGAGGTCCTTGGCCGGGCCGAGATCGGCCAGGGCCTGGCGCATGCCGACGTGGGCCGCCGCCTCATCGGTGTCGGCGACGAGCTCCTTGCGCAGGGTATCCCACTGTTCCGAGGAGACATTGGGCATCTGCTCGTGCACCCGGTACAGGTACCAGAAGCGCTGCCAGCGCTGCGGCAGCGTGATGCGGCGGGGGTCGGACATGGGGTCACTCCTTCGGGTCGGGAGGTCGGGTGAGGGCGCGGATGACGATGGCGCACAGTTCGTCCCACCGTGCGGCGGTGTCGCGCAATTCGTGGGCGCCCGCGTCGGTCAGGGTGTAGTACTTGCGGGCGGGGCCGGACGGTGAGGACAGCAGGTACGACGCGATCGCGCCCTCGCGCTCCAGCCGTGCGATCAGCGGGTAGATCGTGCCCGAACTGGCCTGTGCCAGGCCGATCGCCCGCAGGTCTTCGACGAGTTGGTAGCCGTACGAGTCGCCGGAGCGCAGCAGGCCGAGGATCAGCATCGGCAGCGTGCCCTTGAGCATCTGCGAGTCCGGCTGCGCCTCGTTCATGGCACTACGGTAATGCCCTGTAGCTTGCTATGCAAGGTAGTGGCCGGAGGTTTGTTGGAACACGCAGGGGCCAGATGCGCCAGAAGGCCCTTGCGCATCACGCGGGTCGGGGTGCTGCCAGGGTCGTCGACGGCGACTGCTCCATGCAGACCATGCGCATCACGCAGGCCAGAGAGGATTGTGGGACATTCGCGGGGCCAGATGTGTCAGATGTCCGATTTCGGGCCGTTTCGCGCATCTGACCCCGCCGTTGTCCCACAACGACGGGAGACTCGCGGTCAACGGGACGACTGACGGCGGCGCCTACTCGGCGGCGGGCTTGCCTTCAAGCTCGCCGACCAGGTGCGACCCGTCGGCCGAGGTGAGCTGGCCCATCGTCGAGTACTGCTCCAGCTTGGTGCGGGTGTCGGCGATGTCGAGGTTGCGCATCGTCAGCTGGCCGATGCGGTCGAGCGGGCCGAAGGCGGCGTCTTCGACGCGCTCCATCGACAGCTTCTCGGGCTGGTAGCTGAACGCCGGGCCGGTGGTATCGAGGATCGTGTAGTCGTCGCCGCGGCGCAGCCGCAGCGTGACGGTGCCGTCGACCAGCGCGGCCACCCAGCGCTGCAGGCTCTCGCGCAGCATGAGGCTCTGCGGGTCGAGCCAGCGGCCTTCGTACATCAAACGGCCTAGCCGCAGGCCCTCCTGGCGGTAGTTGGCCAGGGTGTCCTCGTTGTGAATCGCGCTCAGCAGGCGCTCGTAGGCGATCGACAGCAGCGCCATCGCCGGGGCCTCGTAGATGCCGCGCGACTTGGCCTCGATGATGCGGTTCTCGATCTGGTCGCTCATGCCCAGGCCGTGGCGCCCGCCGATGGTGTTGGCCGCCAACACGAGCTCGACCCGCGAGTCGTAGCGCGTGCCGTTGATCGCCACGGGCCAGCCGTGCTCGAAGGTGATCGCGACATCCTCGGTCTGGATCGCGACCGAAGGATCCCAGAACTTGACGCCCATGATGGGTTCGACGCTTTCGAGTGACACGTCCAGGCTTTCCAGCGTCTTGGCCTCGTGCGTGGCGCCCCAGATGTTGGCGTCGGTGCTGTACGCCTTCTCGGCCGAGTCGCGGTAGGGCAGGTGGTGCGCCGCGAGCCACTGGCTCATCTCGTGGCGCCCGCCCAATTCGTCGACGAACGCCGGGTCGAGCCAGGGCTTGTAGATACGCAGGTTCGGGTTGGCCATCAGGCCGTAGCGGTAGAACCGCTCGATGTCGTTGCCCTTGTACGTCGAGCCGTCGCCCCAGACCTGGACGTCGTCGGCGGCCATCGCGCGCACCAGCAGCGTGCCGGTCACGGCGCGGCCCAGCGGCGTGGTGTTGTAGTACGCCTTGCCGGCCGTGCGGATGTGGAACGCCCCGCACTGCAGCGCGACCAGGCCCTCATCGACCAGGTAGTCGCGGCAGTCGACCAGCCGCGAGATCTCAGCCCCATATGCCGCCGCGCGCCCGGGCACCGACGCGATGTCGGGCTCATCGTACTGGCCGATGTCTGCTGTATACGTGCATGGAATCGCTCCGTGCTCGCGCATCCAGGCGACGGCCACGGAGGTGTCCAGGCCGCCCGAGAAGGCCAGGCCCACCCGCTCGCCGGCGGGCAACGACGTCAGTACTTTCGGCATGTCCCCAGCATAGCCGCATACTTATGCATCAGACAACATAACTATGCGAAAAGACCGACCGGCGCTGCACCAGACGCGTCGCCCGGTTCCCGGGCCGGAGGCTCACCCCACGAATGGGACAAACGCGCAGCCAGAATCGCAAAACGCCCCACAATCGGCGATCTGAGACATCTAGCCCCGCGTTTGTCCCACAATCGTGGGGCACGGGCGGGCGATGCCCAGATCACATGCGCGCATAGACGGCGCTGGCGGTGGCGGCGATGTCGCCCCAGGTGCAGTCGTCGGTCATGACGACGAGCACGAAGTTGCCCTTGGGCGAGTAGACGATGCCGGCGTCGTGCAGCAGGGCATCGAGGAATCCCACCTTGTCAGCGACCGTTGCCTGGCCCGCAAGGCCGGCGGGGATTCCCGAGCGATACACCTGGTTCTCCATCGCGGCGATCATGGTCGCCTGGTCGGTGGAGTCCATGAGCTCCCCGTCGTACAGCTTCGCGAGCGTCTGGGCCAGGTCGTCGGCGGTGGTCTGCATGTCGGATTCGGCGAAGGTGGTGTGCTCCGCGCCGATCGCATGGGCCTGGTCGGTCAGCGTCTGGTAACCGTAGGTGTCGAGCCACGCCTGCGGGCAGTCGTTGTCCGAATCGACGATCATCTTCTGGAAACAGTCCTGCAGCGTCGTCCCGTTCAGCGGCGAGTTCCACGTCAGCTGCCCCTGCTCGACGGCGTTGGTCATCGCGTAGGCCACGAAGATCTTGTACGTGCTCGCCGACGTGAACACCTCGGCGCCGTTGACCGAGAAGCGCTGGTGTTGCCCCGTCAGTCCGATCACCGACACGGCGTACGGACGGTTCCCGAACCTCGCCGCCAGCTCCTGCCGCAGCCCCTCGAACGTATCCGGGTAGCTCAGCGACGGGTCCGCGCTGCTCGCCACCTCCAGGCTGACGCCGACCGGCCCGCCTCCGCCGGTGAGCGCGGATGTTGCTGCCTTCGCCGTGGCCGCCCAGTCGATCGACACGGCATCCTGCGTGCCCGAGGCCGTCGCCCTGGCCGTCCAGCTGCTCAGCGTGGCCCGCAGCCCGGCGGCATCCACCGCGGCCGTCAGCGTGGGGCCGGTGGGCGTGAACGACAGCATGCTGAGCACGCTCGTCGCGTCCAGCGTCTTGCTCTGACCGTTTGTGGTGAACGTCAGCCCGTGCGCGAGGTTGCCCATGATGGTGTCGCGCAGCGTGGCGGCCGCCGCGGTCGAGATCTGCGGCTGCGTCGTCGTGCCCGCGACCTCCACCGTGGCGGCGTGGGCGGGCGACAGCACGGTCGCATTGATCTTGGCCAGCAGGTGCGGGTCGTCGGCCTGGAAGCCCAGCTGCGCGGGCATGACCTGCAGCGTGTCGCCGGCGACGACGACGGCGGCGTTCACGGGCGCGTGGGACAAGTCGGGCAGCTGTGCCTGCGCCAGCATAGGGTGGACGGATGTGCCCACGCCCACCTCCGCGCGCCACAGCAGCGATCCGGGGATCAGCCGTTGCCACAGGGGGTATTGCGTCGCCGGCGCCCTCGCGGACAGTGCGCCGGTGGGCAGCGTCAGGTTCATCAGCGGCTCCCCGGCCGCATCCACGAGGTGCACGGGCTGGGGCATAT
>WRGV01000102.1 GCA_009787035.1 Propionibacteriaceae bacterium
CGGCTCGGGTATCGGCGCGGCCGTCACGGGTATCGGCGCGGCCGGCTCGGGCATCGGCGCGGCCGTCACGGGTTCGGGAACCGGGGGCGACACGGGAACCGGCTGTGGCGCCGGGCCCCAGGCAGGCTCCGCAACCGGCACCGCCACGCGCTCCTGGGCGTCCGCCGGCATCCCGTCGGGCAGCAGCAGGTTGATCTGGCGGCGCACCTCGGCGGTCTTGACGAGGCCGACGACCTGGAGCACCAGAATCACGAAGATGAAGAAACCGAGCACCATGACTACTCCTTGGATTGTCCGTTGAAGACGGGGATCAGATCGTCGATGTCGAAGGACGCGGCCACTTTGACACGCTCTTTCGTCAACAGGCGATAGTGCTGGGAGATCGTGTTCTGCTCGATGATGAACGAGCCGTTGTCGGCCACGATCTCCCACCAGGGGTTCCCAGCCGCTTCGGGGTGCGCGGCGGGTTGACCCGCGTGCGCGAGCACGGGGATCATGTCGGCCGGTGGGCCGCCGAAGACCGCCGCGATGACCTCCGATGTCGGGAAGACCGCGCACATGGCGACGGCTCCCGTCCATCCGAGGCTGCGGCGCCCCTTCTCGATGTCGACCAGCGTCTTTTTCGAGATGCCGAGGGCGTAGGCCATCTCTTCCTGGGTGAGGGTGGCCTCGGTGCGCACCAACCGCAGCCTGGCGTCACAGGCAGCGATGAAGTCCTCACGTTTGTCGGGCATGCCCCATTCCTCCCATTGAGTGTAATATTACACTTTCTGGGCGAACGGTCAAGGGCGACAGCCCGACGAAGTCACAGCCGCGGCAGCAGCGTCGCAAGCTCCCACGGCGTCACCTGGCGGCGGTATTCGCCGTACTCAGCGCGCTTGTTGCGCAGGAAGAAGTCGAAGACGTGNTCCCCCAGCGTCTCGGCGACCAGCTCGGACTCCTCCATGCGGTCAATGGCCCCGCCCAGGCTGCGCGGCAGCGCCGTGATGCCGAGCGCCCGGCGCTCGCGGTCGGTGAGCTCCCACACGTTGTCCTCGGCCTCGGCCGGCAGCTGCATGCCCTTGTCGATGCCGTCCAGACCCGCGTTGAGCAGCAGCGCGAACGCCAGGTACGGGTTGCAGGCCGGGTCGATCGCACGGTACTCGACGCGCGCCGAGCTCGCCTTCGTCGGCTTGAANAGCGGCACGCGCACCAGCGCCGAGCGGTTGTTGCGCCCCCAGCAAACGAAGCTCGGCGCCTCGTCCCCGCCCGCCAGCCGCTTGTAGCTGTTGACCCACTGGTTGGTCACGGCCGTGATCTCGCCCGCGTGCGCGAGCAGCCCGGCCACGAAACAGCGTCCGACCCGCGACAGCCGCACCGCGTCCGCAGCCTCGTAGAACGCGTTGGTGTCGCCCTCGAACAGGCTCATGTGCGTGTGCATGCCCGAGCCGGGATACTGCGCGAACGGCTTGGGCATGAACGACGCGTCGATGCCCTGCATGGTGGCGACCTCTTTGAGGGCGGCCCGGAACGTCATGACGTTGTCGGCCATCGACAGCGCGTCGGCGTAGCGCAGGTCAATCTCCTGCTGGCCGGGCGCGACCTCGTGGTGGCTGAACTCGACCGAGATGCCCATCTGTTCCAGCATCGTGATGGCGTCGCGGCGGAACTTCGTACCGACGTCCAGGCTGGTGTGGTCGAAATAGCCGCCGTAGTCGAGCGGGGTGGGCAGCTGCCCCGGCTCGGTGAGCTGGTGGAACAGGAAGAACTCGATCTCGGGATGGATGTAGAACGTGAAGCCGCGGTCGGCCGCCCTGTCGAGCGCCCGCTTGAGGACGAAGCGCGGGTCGGAGCTGGCCGGGGATCCGTCCGGAAGCAGGATGTCGCAGAACATGCGCGCGGTGGGCGATTCGGCGCGCCACGGCAGCAGCTGGAAGGTCGCCGGGTCGGGACGGGCCACCATGTCCGACTCGTACACCCGCGTGAAGCCCTCGATCGCACTGCCATCGAAGCCGACGCCCTCGGTGAAGGCGCCCTCCAGCTCGGCCGGAGCGATGGCCACCGACTTCAGCATGCCCAGCACGTCGGTGAACCACAGGCGGATGAACTTGACCCCGCGCTCCTCGACGGCGCGCAACACGTACTCGGTCTGACGATCCATGATCCCCAGTGTGCCAGCGATCCCCGTGCACCGGCCAGCACACGCCGGGTTCGTCATACAGTTGTCACATGCTCGACGATCTGCTGCCCGCCAACCAGTGCCGCTACGACGAGGTGAGCCTCGGCGAGGTGATGCTGCGCCTCGATCCGGGCGACGTGCGCATCCACACCGCCCGCAGCTTCCGCGTATGGGAGGGCGGCGGCGAATACAACGTCGCGCGCGGCCTGCGCCGCTGCTTCGGGTTGCGGACGGGGGTGGTCACCGCCCTGGTCGACAACCCCGTCGGGCGCCTGGTCGAAGATTTCATGCTGACCGGCGGCGTCGACACGTCGTGGGTGCGCTGGGTCGGTTTCGACGGCGTGGGGCGCGAAGCCCGCAACGGGCTCAACTTCACCGAGGCGGGGTTCGGGGTGCGCGGGGCCGTGGGCGTGTCCGACCGCGGGCACACGGCGATCGCCCAGATGGAGCCGGACGACGTCGATTGGGACGCCCTGTTCGCCCAGGGCGTGCGCTGGCTGCACACGGGCGGCATCTACGCGGCGCTGTCGGAAACCTCGGCGCGCACGTGTGTGGCGGCGATCCAGGCCGCCAAGCGCCATGGCACGAAGGTGTCGTACGACCTCAACTACCGCCCGTCGCTGTGGCGGGCGATCGGCGGGCAGGAGCGGGCCCAGCAGGTCAACCGCGAGATCGCGCCGCTGGTCGACGTGATGATCGGCAACGAGGAGGACTTCACCGCCTGCCTCGGCTTCCAGGTCGATTCGGGCCTGTCGGACATCCAGGTGGACGCGTTCGCGGCGATGGTGCGCCAGGTCGGTGAGACCTACCCGAACTTCGCGGTCATCGCGACGACGCTGCGCGATGTCGTCTCGGCCTCGCGCAACGGCTGGTCTGCGATCGCCTGGAGCCCCGAGTCGGGCGTCGTGTCGTCGGTGCGCCGCGACCTGGACGTGCTCGACCGCGTGGGCGGCGGCGACTCGTTCGCCTCGGGGCTGATCTACGCGCTGCTGCAGGGCCTGCCCCTGGAGGTGGCCGTCGAGTGGGGCGCCGCGTCCGGCGCCCTGGCGATGACCACCCCCGGCGACACGACCATGGCGACGCTGGCCGAGGTCGCCGCGCTCGTCCGCGGTGCCGGAGCCCGCGTGCAGCGCTGACCTCCCGCCCGCGGCATCACCTCGTGAAGTCGATGACCATGCGGCCGTCGATGAGGCCCTGTTTCATCTCGTCGATGATGTCGTTGACCTCGTCGAGCCTGCGCGTGGCCACGATGGGCTTCACCAGGCCGGCGGCGGCGAACTGGTAGGCCTCGGCGAGGTCTTGCCGGGTGCCGACCAGCGAGCCGACGATCCGAATGCCGTCGAACACCGTCCGCGGGATCGACACCGCCATGGTCTGGTTCGGCAGCGCGACGCTGACCAGCGTGCCCAGCGGCCGCAGGCAGTCGATCGCCGACTCGAACGCAGCGCTGGCCACCGCGCACACCACCGCGACCTGCGCACCGCCGCACTGGGCCTGGATCTGCTTGCCCGCGTCGGCATGCAGCGAGTTGATCGTCAGATCGGCGCCCACCGAGGTCGCCAGCTCCAGCTTGTCGTCGTTGATGTCGACGGCCACGACCTTCGCGCCGAACACGTTCTTCGCGTACTGGATCGCCAGGTTGCCCAGCCCGCCGACGCCGTAGACCGCCAGCCACTGCCCCGGGCGCACGCCGGACACCTTGATGGCCTTGTACGTGGTCACGCCCGCGCAGGTGATGGACGACGCCGCCACCGGGTCGAGCCCGTCGGGCACCTTGACCGCGTAGTCGGCGACGACGATGGCCTGCTCGGCCATGCCGCCGTCCACGCTGTAGCCCGCGTTCTGCACCTGCCGACAGAACGTCTCGTTGCCGCTGACGCAGAACTCGCAGTGCCCGCAGCCCCGGTAGAACCAGGCGATCGACACGCGGTCGCCCACGGCCAGCGACGTCACGTCCGCCCCGATCTGCGTGACGATGCCGATGCCCTCGTGGCCCAGCGTCGTCCCGGCCTTGTTGCCGTAATCCCCGGCGGCGACGTGCAGGTCGGTGTGGCACACGCCGCAGTACTCCATCTGCACCAGCGCCTCGTCGGCCCTGATGGGCCGCAGCGTCTTGTCCACGACGTCTGCATATCCGTCCGGATTCGCCCGGACAACGGCTGCCTTCATGTTCGTTTCCTTTCTTCGATGAAAGAGGTTTCGCGCGCTGGGGTCTCGCACACCTGGAGCGTACGCGCGCATCCTGCAGCCGCTTGCGGCGGGGGTCCGGACGGCGATTTGGCCGTGCTGGCTACCCTTGTCGATGCGATGCGTTCGCCACGACCCTCCCACCTCACGAAGGGACCGCCCCACATGAACAGACTGCCCGCCGCCCTGCTCGGCCTGGCGCTGCTGGCCTCGGTCACGGCCTGCGCCACCACCGACCCCACGCCGGTGCCGGCGCCGTCCTCGGCAGCGCCGCAGGTCGCAACGCTGGGGTTGGACGACATGGCCTACGACCTGGCCGACGCGTCCGGCATCGCCGTCCACGACTTCAACCTGGGCAACGGCACGCTCACCAACGGCATCGGCAAGCCCGTCCCCTGCCCCCTGACCGGCATCATCGCCGCGCCCACGACCCCGGGCCCGCACCCGGTGGTCATGGTCATCCACGGCGTCACGCAGATCAACGGCATCGACGACGCGGTGTATGCGGGCTTCGACTACCTCATCAAGCAGCTGGCTGCCGAGGGCTACGTCGCCCTCGCACCCAACATGAACGTCGAATACAGCTCCGACTACGGCGAATCGAACAACTCCGACTGGGCCTACTCGATCTATCAGCAGCACCTGGCCGCGCTCGCACGCGCCAACGACGGCGTGGCCATGCCCTACGGCGTCGATCTGGCGGGCAAGCTCGACCTGAGCCAGATTCACCTCATGGGGCACTCGCGCGGCGGACAGGTCGCCGATGCGCTGATCCGCAAGGACGCCGCCCTGGGCACCCGGCGCGTCCGCTCGCTCGTCCTGATCGAGAGCACGGCTCCGGTGTCGGACGATCCGCACCCCGACGTGCCCACCGGCATCATCCTCGGCGAATACGACGGCGATGTCCCCGAGGCGGGCCAGTCGATCTTCGATGCGATCCGGCACGAGTCCGGGCGGACGACGCCCGCGTCGCTGGTCTTCCTGCGCGGGGCGAACCACGCCTTCTTCAACCGGGCGTTCACCAACGAGGACGGGCCGGCCGCGGTCGACCGGCTGAGCCGCGAGCAGCAGGAGCGTTTCCTCACGCACTATGCGTCGGCGTTCCTGTCCGTGTACGCGAAGGGCCGCACCCCCTTCGGCATCTGGGATCCGAGCCGTCCCCAGCCCGTCTCGATGTTCGGCTACCCGGTGGTCGCCTCCAGCGTCCAGCCGGGTCATCGGACGCTGCTCGCCGTGGCGGCATCCGCCGATCCGGCACCGAACGCCGACGGCGGGGCCAGCATCGCCTTCGTGACGCAGAAGCGCGTCGCCAGCGACCTGCTCTTCAACCATCCGGGCGTGGCGCTCGGCGATGCCGACCTGCCCCTGTACCGGATCAGCTGGGACGGCACGAGCGGCAGCGTCAGCCTGCCCCTCACGTCCAAGCAGCTGGACGGAACCCAGTCGATCAGCCTGTTCGTCGCCGTGGACTCGTCCGACAGCCTCAATCCGTTCGGCCAGGACCAGTCGTTCACGCTCACCCTGCGCGACTACGCGGGTGGAACTCGCAGCGTGCGCGTCCCGATCGGCACCAGCGCGCTCAGCTGGCATTCCGGCCAGACCCAGAACATCGAGGGATTCGACGGCTCCACCACCACCGTCTGGTCGGGGACGATGCCGCTGGGCGAGCTGCGTGTGCCCCTGCGCCTGTTCGCCGGTGTCGAGCTGCACAACATCGCCGGCATCGACATCGCGCTCGACCAGACCGAACGCGGCGCCGTCATGCTGTCGGGCATCAGCGCCATCTGAGCGTCAGCGACCACCCTGGCCGGGGATCGGCACGAGCCTGACCGGAACATGCCGTGCGTAGCGCGCGAAGTCGTTGTCGGTGGTGAACACGGGCACGCCGAGTCGGTCGGCGACAGCACAGAGGAGGAAGTCTGTCCGGCTGCCCTGGACCCCGTGCCGCCGGCAGCGGTTCGAGAAGTCCGCCGCGCGGACGAAGTCGCCGGGATCAAGCGGCTCGTCGGGGTAGATGCCGAGCCGGGCACGAAGCCGGGTGAAGGCGAGGTTGTCGCTGATCCCGCTGAGGAGCTCTTGGCGGATCGGCCCGATGAGGACGACCTCAGCATCACCCAACAGGCTTGCCAGCGCCATGACGACGGGCTCGGCCGCAGGTGTCGGCTGGTGTCGGCGCAGCGCG
>WRGV01000103.1 GCA_009787035.1 Propionibacteriaceae bacterium
GAGCTCGGCGAGCAGCGCATCGACGCCGGAGCCGGGCCCCAGCTGCTGATCGGCCCGCCCGCCCAGGCTCAGCGTCGGCGGACGCGGGCCGCGCCAGCGCTGGCAGACGTAGTCGACGCCCAGGCTGGCCGCGGTGCGGATCATCGCCGGGTCGGCCAGTCCGCCGCTCACGTCGTTGATGAGGCGCGCACCGGCGAGCACCGCCGCAGCGGCCACGCCGGCGCGCATCGTGTCGATGCTCACGGGGATGCCGATCGCGGTCAGCCGCTCGATCACCGGCATCACCCGGGCCAGTTCCTCCTCGGGGCCGACGCGCGTCGCCCCGGGCCGGGTCGATTCGCCGCCGACGTCGAGCATGTCGGCGCCCTGGTCGATCAGCACGCGGCCGTGGGCCAGCGCGCCGTCGCGCAGCAGGAAGCAGCCGCCGTCGCTGAACGAGTCCGGGGTCACGTTGACGATGCCGATGACCAGGGTGCGCACGGGCGGAGTGGGCGCCGGCGCGGTGCCGGACGAGGCGATGGTGGACGAGTCGGTGGGCGGGATTTCCCCGGCGCTATCGTGCGCGGCGGGGGAGGCGTCTGTGCTCATGGGTGCATCCCGATGAGGCTCATGGCCTCGGCGCGGGTGGCCGGGGTGCGCAGCAGGCCGCGCACCGCCGAGGTGACCGTCGTCGCGCCGGGCTTCTTGACGCCGCGCATCGTCATGCATAGGTGCTCGCAATCGACCACCACCAGCACGCCGCGGGCGCCCAGGTGCTCGACCAGCGCGTCCGCGATCTGGGTGGTCAGCCGCTCCTGCACCTGCGGGCGCCGGGCGTACAGATCGACCAGGCGGGCGAGCTTGCTCAGGCCGGTGATCCGTCCGTCGTCCGGCGGGATGTAGGCGACGTGCGCGACACCGTGGAAGGGCAGCAGGTGGTGTTCGCAGATGCTGTGCACCTCGATGTCGCGCACGAGCACCATCTCGTCGTGCGAGGCGTTGAACGTCGTGGCCAGCAGCGCCGCCGGATCGCTGCCCAGGCCCGCGAACACCTCTTCGCAGGCGCGGGCGACGCGGGCCGGCGTCTCGCGCAGCCCCTCGCGGTCGGGATCCTCGCCGATGCCGAGCAGGAACTCGCGGACGGCCGCTTGGATGCGCGCCGCGTCCATCGTTGTGGCACCCTCAGCTGGCATGACGTCCTTCCGCTATCTGGGGAACAGTCTAGTGTCGTCGCGGAATTGTTTCTATGCACCGTCCATGCGCACGTGCGCGATAAAACCGCGCGCCCGGTCCACATAGGGCAGAGGGGCACGCACCGTCCTTGCGCACGTGTGCGATCGGCGGTGCGGCCCGCGAAAGCGGCTTCCCACTGGGTGGGACGGTGTTCCGCGCTGTGTCGCATTGGCCCCTGTGTCTGGTGTCTAATGTGAAGAAGGAACCCATCACAGCTGATGTTGGCTGTGGACAATGCTGCCCATCACATCACCAACCAAGAGGAGTATCCATGAGATTCCGTTGGCTCGCTGTACTGCCGGCCCTGGCCCTCATGGCCGCGGGCGTCACGGCGTGTGGCTCGAACTCGACCTCCCAGGGTGGCCCGTCCGGCTCCGCCGGATCCCAGATCGGCGGCAAGCTCGTCGTCTACACCCCCAACGAGCAGAACATGCTCGATGCACTGATGCCGGCCTTCAAGAAGGCAACGGGCATCGACTACCAGCTGGTCACCGCGACCACGGGCGAGCTCTACACGCGCATCCAGAGCGAAGCCAGCAACCCGCAGGGCGACATCCTCTTCGGCGGCGGCGTGGCGCAGGCGATGGCCAACTCGAAGCTGTGGGAGCCGTACGTGGGTGCCAACGACGCCCAGATGGAGCCCATCGGCAAGAACGTGGGCGGCTACTCGACGCCGTACCAGGCGGACGGCTCGTGCCTGCTCGTCAACACCGACAAGGTCGGCGACATCTCGATCACCGGCTACGCCGACCTGCTGAACCCGAAGCTCAAGGGCCAGATCGCGTTCGGCGACCCGACCAACTCGTCCTCGGCGTTCGCCCAGCTCACCAACATGCTGGCGGCCATGGGCGGGGCGTCGACCGTCGACGCCGACTACACGAGCCAGGCGGGCTGGGACTACGTGACCAACATCTTGAAGCAGACCGGCGGCAAGTCGATCGGTTCGTCGTCCGAGGTGGCCCAGGACGTGGCGCAGGGCGAGTACATCGTCGCGCTGACCTACGAGGCGCAGGCCATGAACCAGGTGCAGGCCGGCCTGCCGGTCAAGGTCGTCTACCCCAAGGAGGGTGCGGTCTACCTGCCCAGCGGCGTCCAGATCATCAAGGGCGCCAAGGACATGACGCAGGCCAAGGCGTTCGCCGACTGGATCCAGTCGCAGCAGGCGCAGCAGATCATCGCCGACGCCACCAACGGCCGGCCGCTGCGCGCGGACATCTCGCTGCAGCAGGGCATGACCCCGCTGTCGCAGATCAAGCAGCTCACCGAGGATTCGGACTACGTGTCGGCGCACCGCAACGACATCGTCGCGCAGTACTCGAAGATTCTGGCCTCGATCAGCTGACCGATGACTGCCACACCGCACACGTCCGTCGCCGGGAAGGCGACTTCGATCAGTCTGCGGCACCTGGTCAAGATCTACGGTGACCACACCGTCATCGACGACCTCACGATGGACATCCGGGAGGGTGAGTTCTTCACCCTCCTGGGACCCTCGGGATGCGGCAAGACGACACTGTTGCGCATGATCGCCGGGTTCAACTCGATCGAGGCGGGCACCGTCTCGTTCAGCGACCTGGTCATCAACGATCTGGCTCCGGCCGCGCGCAACATCGGCATGGTCTTTCAGAACTATGCCCTGTTCCCGCAGATGACCGCGGCCAAGAACGTCGCGTTCGGCCTGGAAAACCGCAAGGTGCCCAAGCCGGCGATCCCGCCCCAGGTGGACGAGGCGCTGGCCAGCGTGCACATGGACGAGCTGCGCAACCGCATGCCCGGCATGATGTCGGGCGGCCAGCAGTAGCGCGTCGCCCTGGCGCGGGCGCTGGTCATCCAGCCGGCCGTGCTGCTGATGGACGAGCCGTTGAGCAATCTGGACGCCAAGCTGCGGGTCGAGATGCGCACGACCATCCGCGACATTCAGCGCGAGGCCGGCATCACGACCGTGTACGTCACGCACGACCAGGAGGAGGCCATGTCGGTCTCCGACCGGATCGCCGTGNTGGACGGCGGCGTCGTCCAGCAGCTGGGCACGCCGCAGCAGATCTACCACCGTCCGGCCAACCTGTTCGTGNCCAGCTTCATCGGCAAGACGAACACGCTGACCCGGCCCGTCCAGAGGCTGGACGGACGCATCGTCGTCAACCTGGCCCCGGGGCAGGACGTGGACGTGACCGACGTGGTCGATCCGGCGCTGGTCGGCGACCAGGTCGTCGTGTCGGCCCGTCCCGAAGCCGTGCAGGTGGACGCGGCGGGCGTGCCGGCCCGCATCCTCGACCAGATCTTCCTCGGCCCGCACAACCAGGTGCGCGTCGAGGTCGGCGAGGGCGAGGTCGTGGAGTTCCTGGAGTTCTCGCATGGCGCCACGCACGCCTGGGTGCCGGGCCAGGCCGTCCATCTGGTCTTCGACGCCAGTCGGCTCAACTACTTCGATCCGGAGACCAGGGCATCGGTGATGAAGGCGGAGCTATGAGCACCGCCGCGGTCTCCGCACACCGGCGGGGGATGACCAAGCCGGACGTGTGGACGGGTGCGTCAACGCTTCTGACCCTGGTCTACCTGGTCGTCGTGGTGTGGCCGATGGTGATGGTGCTGCGCCAGTCGGTGTGGAGCGACGGCGCCTTCGCCTGGGACAGCTTCACGACGTTCTTCACGACGAAGCTGTACACCACGGCGTTGGGGCACTCGCTGCTGATCGGCTTCGGCGTGACGATCCTGTCGCTCATCGTGGCGTACATCCTGGCGTACCTCATGACGATGTTCAAGGTGCGCGGTCGCGGGGCCATCCAGGTGCTGATCTTGGCGTCCATGATGTCGCCGCCGTTCATCGGCGCGTACTCGTGGATCCTGCTGCTGGGCAACAACGGCGTCATCACGCAGACGCTGCGCAACTTCTTGCACATCCAGGCGCCGTCCATCTACGGCCTGCCCGGCATTCTGATCGTGCTGACGCTGCAGCTGGTGCCGCTGATCTTCACCTATCTGATGGGGGCCTGGCGCACCGTGGACGTGTCGGTGCTGGAGGCGGCCGAATCCATGGGCTGCACCGGTGCCAAGCGGGCGTTCCGCGTCGTCCTGCCGCTGCTGGTGCCGACCGTGCTGGCCGGGTCGCTGCTCGTGTTCGTGCGGGCGTTCGCCGACTTCGGCACGCCCATGCTGATCGGGCGTGGCTACCAGACGATGCCGTACCAGATTTACGGGGCGGCCACCGGCGAGGTCAGCACGAACATGTCGTTCGCCGCGGCGCTGAGCGTCATCGTCATCGTCTTGACGCTGGTGATCTTCTTCGTCCAGCGGTTCGTCGCCGGACGTCGCTCGTTCGCCATGAACGCGCTTCGTCCCATCCAGGCCAAGCAGCTGCCCGGCGGGCGCAGCGCGCTGGTGCACGTCATCATCTACGGCTACCTCGTGATCTCGCTGCTGCCGTTGCTCGTCGTGATCATCTCGTCGTTCCGGCTGACCCGCATGGGCCAGTTCATCCCGGGGCTGCATTTCACGCTCAACAACTACATCAACGCGTCCAGCGACATCACGCGCGCCATCAAGAACACGTTCGTGCTCGGCCTGACCGCGCTGGTCGTGCTCGTGGTGGTGGCCATCGTCGTGTCGTACATCACCGTGCGCCGTCCCAACCCGATCAACCGGGTGCTGGACGCGCTCACCATGGTGCCGTACGTCGTGCCCGGCCTTGTGATCGGCATCGCGTTCATGCTGACGTTCAGCGGCGCGCCGCTGCCGCTGACGGGGACCGCGGTCATCATGGTGATCGCGCTGGCCATCCGGCGCATGTCGTACACCATCAGGTCGACCACGGCGCTGTTGGGCCAGGTGAGCCCGAGTATCGAGGAGGCGGCCCAGTCTCTGGGCGCCTCGAAGGTCAAGACGCTGGTGCGCGTCATCGTGCCTGTGCTGGCGCCTGGCATCTTCGCGGGCGCGGTGCTGAGCTGGGTGACGATCATCACGGAGCTGTCCACGACGCTGTTCCTGTACACCAACGCCACGCAGACGCTGTCGCTGCTGATCTACGCGACCGTCGTGCGCGCCCAGCTGGGCACGGCCGGTGCGGAGGCGACCATCCTGTTGGTCATCACCATCCTGTCCCTGTTCCTGCTGACCAAGCTGCCGGGAGGCAACGACAATCTGAAGGTGTGACGTCCGTCCTCACCTGCACCGGTGCCCGTCCACACGCCGTGGGCGGGCACTCGTGTCTGGGGACGGTGTGGGCAGTGGACGGTGCGTCATGGTGATTATCGGTGTTTGACAGGGGTAAATACGGCTCTGACTAGGTGGTGGCCGGGACCAGGGTCGAACTGGTGACCTCATCCTTTTCAGGGATGCGCTGCTACCGACTGAGCTACCCGGCCATCAAGTGAGACGTCCGCGTGCCCCGCAGGGCGTCCCACAAGAACAAAGCGAGGAGGGCCCGCATCGCCCACCTCACCTCGCGACCCCGATGGGACTTGAACCCACGACCTCCGCCGTGACAGGGCGGCGCGCTAACCAACTGCGCTACGGGGCCAGTGCCTTGCGGCATGGCTGCTGCGCGGGCGACGCGCAGCATGAAGAAGCATACCTGGCCACCCTCCGGTGCGCCAATCCACAACCTCACAGCCTGGCCAGGACGACGCCGACCAGCAGGCCGATGGCGGCGGCGAACTCGGCGATGCTGACCTGCTTGAGCACGCGGATGAGCCCGGGACCCGTCCCCCCGCGCACGACGAAGATGAGGGCGGGGGCCATCCAGAACAGCAGCACGAGCCCGAGCAGGCCCCACCAGGTGGTCATGGCCGCCACACCGACGACGGCGGCCACGGTGAGCACGCAGTAGGCGACGAACACGACGCGCGAGCGGGCATCGCCCAGCATGGCCGCCATCGTGTGCTTGCCGGCCGCCAGATCGGTCGGGATGTCCCGCAGGTTGTTGGCCATCAGCACCGCGCAGGCCCCGAAGCCGCCGATGCAGCTGGCCACGAGCGTCGTCAGGTCGAGGCGTCCCTGCTGCGTCAGCGTCGTGCCGGCGGTCGAGACGAGCCCGAAGAAGATGAACACCGACAGGTCACCCAGGCCCATGTAGCCGTACGGATGCCGCCCCCCGGTGTAGAACCACGCGGCGGCGATGGTGATCACGCCGACGGCGAGGATCCACCACTGGTGGCTGAGCACCACGAGCACCAGCCCGGCGATCGCGCCGACGCCGAAGCAGCCGAACGCCGCCCTCTTGACGGTGCGGGGGGCCGCG
>WRGV01000104.1 GCA_009787035.1 Propionibacteriaceae bacterium
CAGGCCGGGGTCCCCCCCGGATTCGCCGCATACGCCGATCGGCTTGCCGTTCTCGGACGCGCCCTGGCAGGCGGCCGCGATGACGTCGAGCACCGCGGGCTGCCACGGATTGAGCAGCGTCGCCAGGTCGCCCTGCAGCCGGTCGGCGGCCATGGTGTACTGCTGCAGGTCGTTGGTGCCGAGCGAGGCGAAATCGGCCACGGCCAGCACCTGGCGCGAGCGCAGCGCCGCCGCCGGGATCTCGATCATGACCCCGGCCCTGCCGATGCCTGCCGCCTTTGCGCGCTGCGTGAACCACCGCGTCTCCTCGACCGTGCCCACCATCGGCGCCATGACCCACAGGTCGGCGCCCGTCGCCTGCTGCGCGGCGGCCAGGGCCTCCAGCTGGGCGTCCAGGATGTCTTCGCGCACCCGGCCCAGGCGCAGCCCGCGCCGTCCCAGCGCCGGATTGGCCTCCGGGCCGAGGTCGGCGAACGCCAACGGCTTGTCGGCCCCGGCGTCCAGCGTGCGGATGACGACGTGACGGTTCCCGAAGGCGCGCAGCACGCCGGTGTAGATCTCGGTCTGCTCTGCGACCGTCGGCGCATCGTCGCGGTCGAGGAACAGGAACTCGGTACGGAACAGCCCCACGCCCTCGACGGCCTGCCGGGCGGCGGCCTCGGCGTCGGCGAGCGTGCCGATGTTGGCGAGCAGCTCGACGCGGTGTCCGTCCTTGGTCGCCCCGGGGGCGGACGAGTCGGCCAGCGCGGCGGTGCGTCGGGCCTGACGGGCGCGGAACTCGTCCTGCTCGGCCGGCGACGGCGCGACGACGACCTGTCCGGAGCCGCCGTCGAGGGCCAGCACGGTGCCGGTCGCGACGTCCAGACCCGCGGCCTGGACGACCGCCGGGATGCCCAGCTGTGCGGCCAGGATGGCGGTGTGCGAGGTCGGCCCGCCCTGCGTGGTCACCAGCGCCAGGCACAACGCCGGGTCGAGCAGTGCGGTGTCGGCCGGGGCCAGGTCGGTGGCCACCAGGATGGACGGCGCCTCGAACGCCGGCACGCCGGGTTCGGGCAGGCCACGCAGGCGGGCGATCACGCGATCGCGGACGTCGCGCAGATCGGCGACGCGCTCGGCCATGTAGCCGCCCAGCGACTCCAGCAGCCCCGCGTACTGTTCGACGGCCTCGTGCGTGGCGCGTGTCGGCCCCCAGGATGCGAGCATCTGGTCGATGACGTCGGCCAGGCTCGGATCCTGCGCCATCATCGCGTCGGCCTCCAGCACGGCCTTGGCCTGGTCGCTGGCCAGGTCGGCGCGGGCGCGCAGGCCGTCTGCGACCTGCTGCAGCGCCTGGCGCACCTGGGCCGAGGCGGCGGCGATGTCGGTGGCCGGCGGTTCGGCGGGATCGTAGGACGGGGCCGGGGCGACCACGACGGCCGGGCCGACGGCGAAGCCGCGCGAGACGCCGATGCCGGTGATGGTGTGTGCGGTGGAGGGGACCATGTCAGTGTCCAATCGACGGTGTTGAGACCACAGTATCGCTGGCGGGTCGGGTCCGGGGCCGGTCCGCCGGATCAGTCCGGGTCGGTTGCCAGTGCCGCGGCCACCGGGATCTGGGTGAGGTCGTACGGCGTGGACTGGTAGACGAAGTAGTTGAGCCAGTTGGAGTACAGCAGGTTGGCGTGCGCCCGCCAGCTGACCTGCGGAGACCGGGCCGGGTCGTCGTCCGGGAAGTAGTGCGCGGGCACGTCGATGGGCAGCCCGAGATCGCGGTCGCGCAGGTACTCGGTGCGCAACGTCTCCGGGTCGTACTCGGAATGCCCGGTGATGAAGACCTGTCGGCCGTTGCGGCTGACGATCGCGTAGACGCCGGCCTGTTCCGAGGCGGCCAGCACCCGCAGCTGCGGCACCGCCTCGACATCGGCGCGCTCGATGGTCGTGTGCCGCGAATGCGGGGCCATGAACACGTCGTCGAAGCCGCGCAGCAGCCGCGAATCGGGCACCTCGACCCGGTGCTCGAAGATGCCGAACAGCTTGTGGTCGAGCTGGTGTTTGCCGATGCCGTAGTGGTGGTAGAGCCCGGCCTGCGCGCCCCAGCAGATGTGGAACGTGGACTGCACGTGCGTCAGGCTCCAGTCCATGATCTGGCACAGTTCNTCCCAGTAGTCGACCTCCTCGAACTCCAGCAGCTCGACCGGCGCCCCGGTGATGATCAGGCCGTCGTAGGTGCTGTCGGCGATCTGCTCGAACGTCGTGTAGAACGCCAGCATGTGCTCCTCGGCCGTGTGGGTGGCGGCGTAGGTGCTGGTCTGGATGAACTCCAACTCCACCTGCAGCGGTGTGTTGCCGAGCAGGCGCGACAGCTGGGTCTCGGTGGCGATCTTGGTGGGCATCAGGTTGACGATGCCGATGCGCAGCGGCCGGATGTCCTGCGTGAGCGCCCGGTCTTGGGGCATCACGAAGATGTTCTCCGCGCGCAGCGTCGCCGCGGCGGGAAGCCCGTTGGGGATCTTGATGGGCATGGCGGGCTACAGCCGCGTCAGGGCCTGGTCGACATCGGCCACCAAGTCGGCGGTGTCCTCGATGCCGCACGAGATTCGGACGAGCTCGGGCGAGACGCCGGCCGCAGCCAGTTGCTCATCGTTCATCTGCCGGTGCGTCGTACTGGCCGGGTGCAGGCAGCAGCTGCGGGCATCGGCCACGTGCGTCTCGATCGCGATCAGGTCGAGGTTGCCCATGAAACGCTGCGCCGCGTCGCGTCCGCCCTTGACCCCGAACGAGACCACGCCGCAGGAACCCTGGGGCAGGTACTTCTGCCCGAGGGCGTAGTACGGGTCGCCCGGCAGGCCGGGGTAGCGCACCCACGCGACCTGCGGGTGGGCGGCCAGGCATTCGGCGACGGCCTGGCCGTTGGCGGCGTGCCGGGGCATGCGCAGGTGCAGCGACTCCAGCCCCAGGTTGAGGATGTAGGCGTTGAACGGCGACTGGCTCGACCCGAAGTCGCGCATCAGCTGGGCCGTGGCCTTGGTGATATACGCCCCGCCGAGCCCGAAGCGCTCGGTGTAGACGACGCCGTGGTAGCTCTCGTCCGGCGTGGTCAGGCCGGGGAACTTGTCGGCGTGCGCCGTCCAGTCGAACTGTCCGGAGTCGACGATGCACCCGCCCAGGGCCGCGCCATGCCCGTCCATGTACTTGGTGGTCGAGTGGATCACGATGTCGGCGCCCCACTCGAAGGGGCGGCAGTGGATGGGCGTGGCGAACGTGTTGTCGACCAGCAGCGGCACGCCGTGGCGGTGCGCGGCGGCGGCCCACCGCTCGATGTCGAGCACCGTGAGCGCCGGGTTGGCCACCGTCTCGCCGAAGACGGCCTTGGTGTTGGGACGGAACGCCGCGTCCAGCTCCTCATCGGTGCTGTCGGGGCTGATGAACGTGACCTCGACGCCCATGCGTGCCATCGTCACCGCGAACAGGTTGTACGAGCCGCCGTAGATGGTCGAGGACGACACCAGGTGGTCGCCCTGGCCGACGATGTTGAAGACCGCGTAGAACTCGGCGGCCTGCCCCGAGCCGGTCAGCATCGCGGCGGTGCCCCCTTCGAGGGCCGCGATCTTGGCGGCGACGGTGTCGTTGGTGGGGTTGGCCAGCCGCGAATAGAAGTAGCCGGCCGCCTCCAGGTTGAACAGCGCGCCCAGCTGGTCGCCGGAGTCGTACTTGAAGGTGGTGCTCTGGATGATGGGGATCTGCCGGGGCTCGCCGCTGGCGGGCGTGTAGCCGGCCAGGATGCACTTGGTGCCGATGCCGAGGTTGCTGGTGGTATCCATGACCAGGAAGCATACGGGCGCCGTCCGACAGCGGCGCGCGGGCTCCGCCATGTGAACGGGGCCCATCCGGACGGCTCAGCGCAGCATGATGCGCACCTGGACGTCGCTCAGCGGAAGGTCGTCGGGGGAGGGCGTGCCCGTGGCGGGCGGGCCGGACGAGGCGTCCACGGTGATCCACGCCGCCAACTGCATCGGATCGAGCACCAGCCGCTGGTGACCCACCTGGACGGAGGCGACCCCGGCCTGTCCCGTGTCGGCCAGGCCGAGCTGGGCGACCGCCCAGGCCGTCGTGGCGTCGGGCGCGGTGATCGTCAGCGTGTTTCCCTGTGCCTGCGTCGAAAGGGCGTTGCCGAAGATGCGGTGCAGCAGCGCGGCAAGGCCATCGGCGTCCGGATCGGTCGTGCCGCGGTCCACGCACGTCAGGCCCCCGGCCGTGTTTCCGGTGAGCACGCTGGCCCAGGCGCGGCCGGCGCCCTCGTGTGGGCGATAGCCTTCGGGCACCCCCGAGCGCTGCACCGCCTGGGCGACGTCGTTGATGTCGCCGGTCTGCCAGCCCTTCACCTTGACCAGCGCGTCATAGAACTTGCCCGAGGCATACCACGGGTCCATGATCTGGGCCTGCGTGCCCCAACCCTGCGAGGGACGCTGCTGGAAAAGGCCGATCGAGTCGCGGTCTCCGTAGTCCAGGTTGCGCAGGCCCGACTCCTGCATGGCCGTCACCAGCGCGATCGTGGCGGCCCGGGCCGGCAGGCCGCGCTGCAGCGCCACCCCCGCGATGATGGCGGCGTTGCCCGCCTGCTCCAGCGTGAGCGAATCCTGGTAGCTCCCGGCGGTGGCGACGCACTGCTGCGCCGGGGGGATCGTCACGGGAGCGACGGACGGGGCCAGCAGGTGCACGAGCACGGCGATGGCCGCCGCCACGATCGCGGCGCCCAGCAGCAGCGCCAGCAGTACCCGGAGCACCAGGTGGTGGTGCGTGCGCCGCGCGGTCACGGACGGGGCCTAGTTGGTGTGCAGCGCGTCAGCAAGCGCGATGCCGGGGCCGCTGCGGTGCTTGGCCCGCACCGCCCCGGTGAGCGAGTCGCGTAGATACAGCAGCCCGGGCGCCCCGGACAGCTCGGCGGCCTTGCGGACGGTGCCGTCGTCCAGGCTCACCTTGGTGCCCGCGGTCAGGTAGAGCCCCGCCTCGACGACGCAGCCATCGCCCAGGCTGATGCCCACGCCCGAGTTCGCTCCCAGCAGACAACCTTGTCCGATTGTGATCTGTTCGCGCCCGCCGCCGGACAGCGTGCCCATGATGGACGCGCCGCCGCCGATGTCCGAGCCGTCGCCGACGACGACGCCCTGGCTGATGCGTCCCTCGACCATCGAGCGGCCCAGCGTGCCGGCGTTGTAGTTGACGAAACCCTCGTGCATGACGGTCGTGCCCGGTGCCAGGTGGGCGCCCAGCCGCACCCGGGCGGTGTCGCCGATGCGCACCCCGGACGGCACGACGTAGTCGACCATGCGTGGGATCTTGTCGACGACATGGATGTCGAGCCGGCGCCCGCTCAGCGCCAGCTCGGCGCGGATGGCCGGCAGGTCGGCCGGCAGGCACGGCCCGTCGGAGGTGAACGCGACAACGGGCAACACCGAGAACAACCCCTCCAGGTTGATGCTGCGCGGCGGGCAGACCCGCATGCTCAGCAGGTGCAGGCGCAGGTATGCGTCGGCCACCCCGGCGGGCGGGGTGTCCAGGTCGATGACGGTGACCACGGGCTCGACGCGCACGTGCCGGTGCTCGTCCACGAACACGCGCCAGTCGGCGGGGATCACCGGATGCTCGGGTGCCTCGCCCAGAGTCGGGGTGGGGAACCAGGCATCCAGCACCTGCTCGGTTGCGCCATGCACGGTGGCCATGCCGACGCCCCAGGCCATGCGGGGTGAGCTCGCAGTCGTCATGCCCCCACTGTACCGGGGGCGTAAGCTGCCTGGCATGCCGCTGGATACCTCAGATCTGGGCACGTTGTTTGCCGCGCTGGTCGACATCGAGTCGGTCAGCGGACGGGAGGACGCGCTGGCCGACGCCGTCGAGCAGACGCTGCGGGCCTGCGCGCACCTGGACGTGTTCCGCCGGGGCAACACGGTGGTGGCGCGGACGCCGCAGGCCGCCGTGCCGGGTGCCGCCTCGCGCGTCGTGATCGCCGGACACCTGGACACCGTGCCGGTCGCCGGCAATCTGCCGAGCCGGCTGGAGCAGACCCCCGACGGCCCCGTGCTGTACGGACGCGGCACGTGCGACATGAAGGGCGGCGTCGCCGTCATGCTGAGGCTGGCGACGCACCTGGTGGCGCCCACCCGCGAGGTCGTCTGGGTCTTCTACGAGCACGAAGAGGATTCGGCCGATCTGAACGGGCTGGCCCGGCTGGCGGCTGATCGTCCCGACCTGCTGGCGGCGGATCTGGCCATCCTGATGGAGCCCACGGCGGCCCGGATCGAGGGCGGCTGCCAGGGCACGACACGTTTCGAGGTGATCACGCACGGTGTGGCCGCGCACAGCGCCCGCAGCTGGATGGGGCACAATGCCATCCACGACCTGGCCGGCGTGCTCGACCGGCTGCTGGCCGCCCAGCCGGAGCTGTGCCAGCCCGTCGAG
>WRGV01000105.1 GCA_009787035.1 Propionibacteriaceae bacterium
TCTCCAGCGTCGGATGGCTGTTCGACGGGCTGGACGCGGTGGAGCATTGGGCCGAGATCTCGGCGCGGGTCACCCACAACCATCCCGAGGGCATCAGAGGGGCCCAGGCTGCGGCCGGCTGTCTCTATCTGGCGCGCACCGGGGCGAGCAAGGACGACATCCGGGCGTACGTGACCGATCGCATCGGCTACGACCTGTCGCGCACGCTCGACCAGATCCGTCCGACGTATCACCACATGGAGAGCTGCCAGGACACTGTGCCCCAGGCGATCACCGCATTCCTGGAGTCGGATGGCTTCGAGGATGCGATCCGCAAAGCCGTGTCGCTGGGTGGGGATGCCGACACCCTGACCGACATCACCGGCGGCATCGCCGAGGCGGCATACGGCATCCCCGAACCGATTCGCGACAAGGCGCTTCAACGTCTACCTGAGGATCTGAAGGGGGTCCTGGCCCGGTTCTGGCTAGAGGTGGCCCGGTAGACTGGGGGCATGCGTAGAGCAAAGATCGTATGTACGTTGGGCCCCGCTGCAGACTCGGTCGAGATGCTGGCTGCCCTGATCAATGCGGGCATGGATGTCGCCCGTCTCAACATGAGCCACGGCACGCACGAGGAGCACGCCGGCCAGCTGGAACGTGTGCGCGAGGCGTCGCGCCAGGCGGGCCGTCCGGTGACGGTGTTCGCCGACCTGCAGGGGCCGAAGATCCGGCTCGGCACATTCGCGAAGGGCCCTGTGGATCTGGTCCCCGGCCAGAAGTTCACCATTACGACGCAGGATGTGCCCGGTGATGTGCATCGGGCGTCCACCACGCTCAAGACGCTGACGCAGGACGTCACGCCGGGTGCGAAGATCCTGATCGACGACGGCAACCGTGAGCTGAAGGCCCTGGAGGTCACCGACACCGACGTGATCTGCGAGGTCGTGGTCGGCGGCACCGTGTCTGACCACAAGGGCATCAACCTACCCGGCGTGGCCGTCAGCGTGCCGGCCCTGTCGGACAAGGACGCGGACGACCTGCGCTGGGCGTTGAGCCAGGGTGTCGACATGGTGGCGCTGTCGTTCGTGCGTTCGCGCACCGATATCGATCCCGTGCACAAGATCATGGACGAGATGGGTGTTCGCCTACCGGTGATCGCCAAGATCGAGAAGCCGCAGGCGGTCGACAATCTGGACGACATCATCGATGCGTTCGATGCGGTCATGGTCGCCCGCGGCGACCTGGGCGTCGAGATGCCCTTCGAGGCGGTCCCGCTCGTGCAGAAGCGCATGATCGAGGACGCCCGCACGTGGGCCAAGCCCGTCATCGTGGCCACGCAGATGCTCGATTCCATGATCAACGCGCCGCGTCCGACGCGCGCCGAGGCGTCCGACGTCGCCAACGCGGTGATGGATGGTGCCGACGCGGTCATGCTGTCGGGTGAGACGAGCGTCGGCCAGTACCCGGTCGAGGCGGTGCAGGCGATGGATCGCATCGTGCGCGCCGTCGAAGGTCACGCGTTCGGACGGATCGCAAAGATCGCATGGGATCCGCACACGACGTCCGGCGTCGTGGCGCTGTCGGCCGCCGAGGCGGCCAACCGGCTCGACGCCAAGTGTCTGGTCGCGTTCTCCTGGTCGGGCGACACCGCCCGCCGCGTGGCGCGCCTGCGCACCACCACGCCCATCGTCTGCTTCACGCCCAACGAGGCCACCCGCCGCCAGCTCGGCTTGGTCTGGGGCATGCGCGCGTTCCTGTCGCGCGAGCACGGCCTGGATGCCATGCTGCGCGAGATGGACACCGTGCTGGTCTCGCAGGGCCTTGTCCAGCCGGGCGACCGCGTGGTCGTGGTGTACGGCATTCCGCTGGGTTCTCCGGCACACACCAACACCATCTACGTCCACGATGTGGGTGCGGTCGAGCGATAGGGACGACGCTTCGGCAACGACGAAGACGCGGCGCTGGTTAGACCAGTCGCCGCGTCTTTCTCGTTGGGCAGGTGTCGGTTACCGCTTCAGCCACACGGTGGTCGCGGGCGGGACGAGGCCGTCGGTCAGCTCGCCGCTGGTCGCGAGGATCTCGCCGTCCAGGAGCGCCGCAGGCGCCCCGGCGAAGTTGGTCAGGCAGACCCACGGACCGCGGGAGAAACACAGCACCTGCGGGTCGTCGCGGTCGAGCCACGTCACCTCATCGCCGACGCCCGGCATATCGCGCAGCTGGCGGCGCAGCGCCAGCGCACGGCGGTAGCACGCCAGTGTCGAGTCGGGATCAGCGTCCTCGCGCGCCACGGCGTAGTCGGCGAACCAGGCCGGCTGCGGCAGGTGCGCCGCGCNCGTCCCGAAGCCGAACGACGGGCCGTCGGACGTCCAGGGCAGCGGCACGCGGCAGCCGTCCCGGCCGACGTTGAAGCCGGGGGAGCGGAAGAAGATCGGATCCTGCCGCGCCTGCGCCGGGATGTCGGCCACCTCGCGCAGGCCGAGCTCCTCGCCCTGGTACAGGTACGCGCTGCCGGGCAGGGCCAGCATGAGCATGGCCATCGCCTGGGCGCGGGCGCGGCCCAGCGCGACGTCCTCCACCGGATCGACGCCACCCGTCAACAGCCAGCGTCGGTCACGGTCCGGCCCTGCCCATGGGTCGTCAGAATCGACATCTGGCAAGCCGAAACGTGTCGCCTGGCGCACGTTGTCGTGATTGGCGAGCACCCAGGTCGGCGCCGAGCCCGACTCGGCCGTCCAGCCCAGCACGTCCGTGATCGCGCGGTGAACCCGGCGCGCGCTGAATCCTGCGTGCATGAGGTCGAAGAAGAACGCCTGGCCCAAAGACGCCTCGGTCGCGTAGCGCGCCTTGCGGGGGGACGGTTCGGCCCACAGCTCGGCGACGGCCACACGGGGCGGGTCGTACTCGTTGAAGACGCCGCGCCAGCCGGCGTAGATCTCGTCCACCTCGTCGCGGTCGTAGAGCGGATGCGTCGGACCGATCGGGATGGCCGCCAGCTCGGCGGCGCTCGGCAGCGGCTCGGACAGGTCCTTGGCCAGCGCCATCGCGACATCCACCCGGAAGCCGTCGACCCCGTGGTCCGACCAGAAGCGCAGCGTGGTCAGGAAGTCCTCGCGGACCTGCGGATTGTCCCAGTTGAAGTCGGGCTGCTCGGGGGCGAAGATGTGGAAGTAGAACCAGCCGTCGCCGACCGGCTCCCAGGCCGAGCCCCCGAACGCCCCGGGCCAGTCGCTGGGCGGGGTTGCGTGGTTCTCCCCGTGGCCGCGGCGGAAGATGTAGCGATCGCGCTCGGGCGATCCGGGTTCGGCGGCCAGCGCGGCCTGGAACCACGCGTGTCGGTTGGACGAGTGGTTGGGCACGATGTCGATGAACACCCGCACGCCCGCGTCGTGCAGCGCGGCGACCACCGTGTCGAACTGCTCGATCGTGCCGATGCGCGGGTCGACGGCCCGGTAGTCGTCGACGTCGTAGCCGCCGTCGGCCAGCGCGGACGGGTAGAACGGGCTCAGCCAGACGGCGTCGATGTCCAGGCTCTTCAGGTAGGGCACACGCGAGGCGATGCCGGCCAGATCGCCGATGCCGTCGCCGTTGCCGTCCGCGAAGGAGCGCGGGTAGATCTGGTAGACGACCGCGTCGCGCCACCAACGAGGGTCGGTCCACTGGCGGGTTTCGTGGGTGGCAGGCATGGGCGTGGCCTTTCTTTGGCTTGTGGGCGGCGGATTGCCTGCCCCTCATGATACCGTCGGCATTCAGGCGCCCGGGCGGCGTCGATGCCAGCGGCCGGACGCCGCGGCGACAGTCTCGCGAGTTTCGGAGAGATTGTTTTTTGCTCAACTGCGTAATATGTCCTTGCGAATGCCCAGTTGCCGAAAAGGTTCGAGCCCAGGTTTCAGGATGGGTGAGCCGACGGGGCCCGCGCAAACCGGCATGCTAGTGTTATCTTTGTTTGTTAGTTCTAGGCAATTCGAACGCGCGACGGAGGACCGAAAAAACATGTCCACGGCCATGATGGACGGAACCGGCGCCCAGTCCCGGCACGCCGCCGACCTGTTGGCCCAGGCCCAGCTGTTGGCTGAACAGATCCGTGCCGCCGCAGAGAACGACGCCGAGGGCGTCCGGACCCAGGCGCAGCGCGAGGTGCAGGAGGTCCGGGTACAGGCGTCCCGGCAAGCCGAGTCAGTGCGACAGGCGGCTGAAGGCGACGCCGAAATGATCCGGCAGCAGGCCGTCGCCCAGGCGCACCAGGCGATCAGCAACGCCGAGGCCGAAGCCGAACAGATGCGCAACAACCTCGTCGGGTTGCGCGATGCCATCGTCCAGTTGGAGGACGAGGGTCAGCGGCGCCGCGACGCGCAGGCGCAGGAGCTGGCGCAGGCGGCCGAGCAGCTGACCGAGGTGCAGAACCAGGTGGCAGCCAACCAGGCGATGGCTGCCCACATCGTCGAAGAGGCTCGGGCGCAGGCCGCGGACATCCGCGCGCAGGCGCAGCGCGAGGCGTCCGATGCGGTTGCCCGGCTGCGGGCCGATGCTCAGCTGGCGCGGGCCGCCGTCCAGGAGCAGGTGAACAAGCAGTACGCCGCCTTCCAGCAGCAGCAGGCCGCGGCGAGGGCGACGCTGGACGCCGAGCTGGCGCGCGAGCGCGAAGAGGCGACGCAGCAGCTCGACCAGGTGCGCGACGAATGGACGGCTCAGGCCGAGCAGGCCTGGCAGGACACCACGGCCCAGATGGAGCAGACACGAGCCGCGCACGCGGCGCAGTTGCGGGCCGACCGCAAGTCGTGGGAGGACGAACTGGCCGGCGCCAAGCAGCAGCTGATGGCCGATCAGTCGCAGGCGGCTGCGGAGATCGCGGCCCTGCGGGCCAGCGCCGACGATGACATCAGCGCGGCCCGGGCGCAGTTGGCGGCCGAGCGCGAGGCGGCTGCCGCAGACCTGGCCCTGCTGCAGAATCAGACGCAGGCGGCCGTCGATGCGCAGCTGCAACAGGCCAAGACGCACGCCGATCGCGAGATGGCCGCGGCCGCCGCCAACGTCCGTGCCGCCGAGCAGCGGGCCGCCGACCTGGAGAACCAGGCCAACGACGAGGCGCAGCGCGTGATGCTGGATGCGACGCACGAGGCCGAGCGGATGCTCGCCGATGCGAAAACGCAGGTCGAGAAGACGACGCAGGATGCGCAGGCGCAGGCCGCGTCCATCGTCTTGGCTGCACAGCATTCGGCCGACGAGATGATGGACAAGGCGAGCGTCGTCCGCGACGAGGCCAACCGTCAGGCGAACGAGATCATCGCGCAGGCCAATCAGGAGGCGGACGCCGTCGTGGCCAAGGCGCGGGCCGAATCGAGTTCACAGATGGACTGGGCCGCACGGCAGCTGGCGGAGGCCCGTCAGAACGCGCAGCTGGTGCGCGACCGGGCATCCGCGGAGGCNGAACGCACGCAAGCGCAGGCTCACGAGCGGGCAAACACGATGCGTGAGGAAGCACTCGCCTTGCTGACACAAGCACGTTCGCAAGCGGACGCGATTCGTGACGAGGCGCATGCTATTCTTCAACGTGCCCGGCAAGAGACGGCCGCGTTGGCACGCCGTCGCGACGGGCTCACCGCACAACTGGGACAACTCTCGGGAATCGTCGATGTTTTGGCAGAAGGCGTGCCAGACACCGCCGCTCTCTCGCTAGTAACTCTGCCGACAGATGGAGAATCGAATAATGACTGAAACACCAACGTTCCGAAGCGCTGGCCGTGGCTATGACAAGGACGAAGTCGATCAAGCCATCGCCGAACTGACCAAGAGGGCTACTGATGCTAAGACGGTGGCCTCCGAGGCGCAGGCGGAGGCCGAGTCGTTGCGTCAGGAGCTTGCGACCCGCTATGAGCAGCTCGAACAGCTGAGCTCGCAGCTGGAGGCGAAGCAGGCTGAGACCGGCCGCAGCGACACCTACCTGACGCTGACGGATCTCGGCGAGCGGGTGAACCGCATGTTCGCTCACCTCGACGGTGAGGTCCAGCAGATTCTGGCCCAGGCGAACGCCGAGGCGTCGCGCATCACGAGCGAGTCGTCCGCCGCCGCCGAGCAGATGCTCAGCCAGGCCGATGACTACGCGCAGCAGACGCGGTCGCGGGTCGACAACGAGTCCGCCCAGATCATCGCCGAGGCGCAGCAGAAGGCCAACGACATCCTGGACCTGGCCGACCGCGAGTCGACGTCGCGCCGCGATGAGGCCGAGGTCATCTTCGAGCAGCAGCGTGCGCATGCCGCGCAGATCGCCGCCGAGTTCGAGCAGACTCTGGCCGATCGCCGGTCGAAGTCGGCCGCCGAGTTCGCAGCTCAGATGCAGCAGTAC
>WRGV01000106.1 GCA_009787035.1 Propionibacteriaceae bacterium
GTCACATCGCCGTACGCCGTCGTCGTCGTGGCGTCCGGGGAGTACGTGATGATGAACTGGCGCTGCGTCTCCGCGACCGTGCCCCACGAGCCCACCGTGGCCGCGCACCCGCCCAGCGGGTTGTCCGCGGTGACGGAGTCCACGGTCGTGTGACAGTTGCTCATGACCGGCGTGAGCATGCCGTCGTCGTTCTGCTCCAGGTCGATCGCACGGAACCACACGTCGTTCGAATTCGTGACGGCCGGCGATGGCGTCGTGTCCGCCTGCTGCGCCTTGAAGTACCAGGTGTGACCCACCTGGTCTTCGGTCAGCAACACGCCGGGCCCGACGATGACCGAACCGGACGACATCACCGAGGTGGCGCCGTCGAACGCCGGCGGGGTCAGGCCGGTCGTGTCGGCGTCGCTGTCTTGCAGATCGACGCCCACGTAGCTGAACGCGAAGTTGTAGCTGTGCGTCGGGATGCGGACCTGGCCCGTCGATTGGTCGTCCACCAGCACCGCGGCAATCAGCTGCGCGCGGTAGGCCGACTCGGTCGACACGTTGGCGAACGTCGCCTGCGAGACGGTGCCCGGCGCGGATTCGCCCCCGTCGTCCAGGCTGCGCGTGAGCACGCCCGAGGCCTGCAGCGCACCGTGGCCGTCGTCGGTGACGGTGACCGTCCAGACGTACAGCGCATCGGAGTACGAGACGCCCTCGATCGCCGACTCGGGCAGCTCGCTCATCGTGTAGACGTACGTGCCCGGCGTGGTGAACGTCTGCCCCGGGAACGTCGCCGACGGCGCCGCCGCACTCAGCGACTGGGACTGGCATTGGGACATCGTGCCGCCGTCCGGACACATCTGCACGGTGAACGTCTGGCCGGGCTGCCAATCCGTACCGTCCAGCGTCGCGCTGACCTGCGGGCCCTGCGCCACCGTGGCCGTGGTCGGCTGATAGGTNTTGACGAACGTGGCCTGGCCCTGGGTCGTCGCCGTGGTCGTGCCGGTCGTGCCGCTGGACGAGGACAGCGTGTAGCCCGCCGGGACGTCCTCCGTCACGGTGTACGTGACCCCCTGCGGCACCTGCANCACCGCCACCTGCCCGGCCTGCAGCGACAGCGTCGCCGTCGACACCAGCGATCCGCCCGCGCCCACCAGAGCCGTCGTGAGGTCCTTGGCGCTGAAGATCGCGTAGTCAACCGGGTGTGTGAACGGCGAACCGTCGGCATTGGTCAGTGTGACATGCACCGGGAACTCCTGATCGACGGCCGGGTGCAGCGTCGAGGCGGCCGCCACCGTCGGCGTGATCGTCAGCGTGCTGGGCAGGATGAACGACAGGTAGCCGTCGTTGCCGAGCGCCACCTGGACGGTCGTGCTGGCGTACGTCGTCTGGCGCTGGTAGATCGCCGTGCCACTCAGGTTGCCGGGGGTGCCCGAGCCGGTGTCGTTGCAGACCGGGTTGCCGTTCGACCAGCTCAGGGTGAGGCACTTGACCTCGTTCAGCTGGTCGTTGCGCGCGAAGTCGAGCGTTCCCGCCGAGACGACCATCGCACCGCCCGAGGCCACCACGCCCTGCTGGTTCGGCTGCGCCGCCATCGCGGCCTGGAGCTGCGCCTTCGTCGTGGTCAGCGTCACTTGGTCGGCCTTGATCGCGGTCTGGGTGGCATCGGTGTAGCGGTATTCGGTGACGTAGTACCAGATCGTCGCGCCGGAGGCCAGGCCCGCCCAGGCCGACGAGGTCAGCGGCGTCGTCAACCCGGAATCGGCGTACAGCGGCGTGTTGACCGAGAACCGGTAGAAATCGTTGGTGTCGCTCGGCACCCAGCTGGCCGACGTGCTGGCCTGGACGGAGCCGTCGGTGGCCACCGAGTAGTCGTTCGAGTAGAACCGCACCTGGCCGCCGCTGGAGTGCGAGGCGATGTAGTCGCGCAGGAACGTGCCGTCCTGGCTCGTGGCCGAGTTGAGCGAATCGGGGTTGGACAGCGCGTCCATCACCCCCGGTTTGGGCCCGACCACATAGTCGAGGTGCATCGGCTGCGCGTCCTGCATCGACAACGCGACCGGAGTGCCGGACGCCGTCGTCATGACCGTCTCGTAGCGCACCGGCAGCAGCGCCGCGGGCACCTTCATCGTCACCACGTCGCCGCGGGCGAGCGTGTCGTACTGCTGCACCGTGACGATCAGCTCGGACACGCTGGTCGGGCCGGCGATGACGCTGGCCGCGACGGTGCCGGAGAACGTGTACTGCGTCAGGCCGTTGCCGAGGTCGGACGTCGTCGGGTTGACGAACGTGGTCGGCTTGCAGGGCTGCGAGGCCACCGAGGCCGGTACGCAGAACGTGACGCTGTCCAGGTCGCGCACCTGCATGAACGGGCCGATCGGATCGGTGAACGTCACGTAGCCCGACATCGCCGGGGATGCGCCGCCTTCGATCTCGCTGGGGTATGTCGGCGGCGTCGCGAACCCGCTCAGGATGTTCTGGAAGGCCGCGGAGGCGTCCGCGGCCGTCAGGGGCGAGTAGAAGGCCGTGTTGTAGGCGATGCTCGTCGGATCGTAGTTGGTGTCGGGGGCGTCACCGGGGTGACCGATGCTGATCAGCGAGCCCGACGCCGACACCTGCGCCTGGACGAAGTGGCCGGTCGTGTAGTCGGACGCGCGCGCGATGAAGTCGGCCACGGCGCCGCTGGCCGCGCTCGCCTGCTGCTGGGCGACGTGCGCCGGGTCGAGTGCCGCCTGCGCCAGCGGCCGCTCGGACAGCGGCCCGAGGGCAGACAGATCCATGCCGATCGTGTAGATGCCCGGGGTGATCGGGCTCAGGTTGTTCGCGGCGTTGTACGTCGGGTTGTTGTAGACGGTGGCGATCTTGTTCTTCAGGAACGACGCCGCCAGCACCGCCAGCAGCGCGTTGCCGTAAAACTGCGGGTCGCCGTACACGCCGGGCCCCTGCACCGCGGTGGACGAGGTGACCTTCCACCAGCCTGACCCCAGCGAACCGGCGTTGCTCGACAGCGTCGGCGCGCTGGACGTGAAGACGATGACCTCGGGCAGGCGCTGGTTGGCCCCCGACACGTTGGCGGAGGTCTGATTGGCCAGCAGGTTCATGCCCGCGACCAGGCCCAGCTGCAGGTTGCTGGCGTGGATCTCGGAGCCCGACGGCCCGATCTGGACCGAGTTGTTGGCGGTCTTCAGCGTCATCGTGCCGTTCGTCGTGGTCGGAGCGAGCAGTTGCACGTACGCGTTGGTGCCGGAGATCTTGGCCGGCGTGTTCAGCGCGAACAGCACCGAGGACGTGTTGGCAAACGCCACGATGCCCACCCGGTCACGGGAGTCGGAGGACGCCAGCGTCTCGATGGACTGCTCGACGCCCTGCGCCATCGCGTAGGCGCGCGAACCGGTGTAGTTGTCCGGATCGTTGCACCACCCGTCGGCGGTGGCGGTTGGATCGATGCACTGGGCCATCAGGTCGGCCACGCTCAGGATCAGCGACAGGTCCACGGGGGCGGACACGCCCTGCAACACGCTGCGGCTGGATCCCAGCGCCGACAGGGTGACGCCCAGCTCGTCTTGGCCCACGTCGACGATGTGCGCGGACGTCCCCGTGCCGACGGTGCCCACGGTCATGCTGGACGTGCTGACGCTCTTGTCCGTCCAGATACGTCCCTTGTAATCGGAGGTTTGCAGGTAATCGGGGTTCGACGCGCCCGGGTACTGCGTGGCGGTGGACGGGTCGGCCACCTTCGCCGGGGGCGGGAAGTCGTTGGCCGACGCCGTCGTCGAGGACAGCATCTGCAGCGCGGGAGCCATCACGAGCCCCGTGATCAGCGTGCCGAGAGCCGTCACGGCCGCGGCGCCGCGGCGCCAGGAGGAAGCGCCCCGGAATCGACTGCGCCGGTGTGGCCGTGGGTGGGGCGGATCGACGATTCCAGAGTCGGACGAGCCGGTTGACATACCCAAATGGTCGTCATGGGGGTGTTCCATGGGTACTCCTTGGGGGATCGACGCCGATGCTGGGGCGCGTTGGCAGTCTTGACTACGAGAGTAGGCGTTTGGCGTTCGTTTCGCCACCTGAGGTGGCACGCCCGCAGCGCCGCCCGCCGGGTGACACTTATGCCGAGCTCCTAGACTTGGCCGGATGGGCATGACGTGGGACACAACCGCCGCCAGCGGCGTGCCAGGGCCCGTTGCCGGGGCTTTGGACGAGACGAGGGACAAGTTTGTCCCACTCGCGGCACCGGCGACCGCGTCCGTCCCCCCGCTGCGGCTGCGCGCACCGTCCGTCGACCCCGACGACGCGCTGGTGATCGACCCGCCGGCCGTGCTGGCGCCGATGGCGGGCGTGACCAACGCCGCCTTCCGCACGCTGTGCTACGAGCAGGGCGCCGGCCTGGCCATCTGCGAGATGGTGACCGCGCAGAGCCTGGTGGCCGGGGACAACCGGTCGGCGCAGATGATGGCCTTCTGGGACGGCGAACCGGTGCGGTCCGTGCAGCTGTACGGCACCGACCCGGCCTGCCTGGATGTGGCGATCGGCATCGCCATCGAGAGCCTCGGCGCGCAGCACATCGACCTCAACTTCGGCTGCCCGGTGCCCAAGGTCACCCGGCGCGGCGGGGGCGGCGTGCTGGCCTGGAAGCTCGACCTCATGCGGGCCATCCTGCGCGCCAGCGTGCGCAGCGCCGACCGGTTCGGCGTGCCCGTGACCGTCAAGACGCGCATCGGCATCGACGACGACCACACGACCTTCCTCGACCTGCTGCGCGTCGCGCAGGACGAGGGCGTCGCGGCCGTGTGCCTGCACGCCCGCACCGTCGCGCAGGCGTATTCGGGCGCCGCGCACTGGGATGCGATCGGGCAGGCCGTCGCCGCCGTCGACATCCCCGTGCTCGGCAACGGCGACATCTGGGAGGCCGGCGACGCGCTGGCCATGATCGCCCGGACCGGCTGCGCGGGCGTCGAGGTGGGACGCGGCGCGCTCGGGCGGCCCTGGCTCTTCCACGACCTGGCCGATGCGCTGCACGGGCGTCCCGACACCGAGCTGCCCACGCTGGGCCAGGTGTGCGCGCTGGTGCGCCGCCACGCCGAGCTGCTGGTGCGGCTGATGGGCGAACGCCACGGCATGGCCGACTTCCGCAAGCATCCGGCCTGGTATTTCAAGGGTTTCCCGCTCGGGGGCGAGCTGCGGCACGCGCTGGCGATGGTGTCGAGCCTGGACGAGCTGGACGCGCTGCTGGCCCAGCTGGACCCGTCCGTGCCCTTCCCGGCCGCCGAGCTGGGACGCCCACGCGGACGTCAGGGCTCCCCGCGCACCAAGGTCGCGATGCCGTACGGCTGGCTGGACGACCGCTGCGGGCTCGACCTCGACCTGTCCGACGCCGAGGGGGACGTCAGCGGCGGGTAACCGCTAGGCGCCGTGACCGATGCCCTTGGGCAGCCGCTCGGGATGCCAGCCGAGCAACTGCACGGCCTGGTCGAACGCGAAGCGATCGGTCATGCCCGCGGTGTACGTGACGGCCGCGCGCACCGGATCGTCCGCGTCCGCGAAGCCGTCGGGCAGCGCGTCCGGATGCGCGGCATACCAGCCCACCAGGCCCTGCAGCACGTCGATCACGGCGCTGGCCTGCGCCAACGATTCGGGACGGGTGTAGATCCGCTCGTAGTTGAACCCGCGCAGCGCGGCCAGGCCCGACGCCGTCGCCGAGTCCATGCCGACGCGGCCGGCGGCGGACGTCGTGGCCACCATCGCATTGATGAACGTGTGCAGCTGCTCGCTGCGCGTGGTGCCACACACGTCGGCGACCGTGGCCGGGATGTCGCCCGGGGCGACGATGCCGGCGTGCACCGCGTCCTCCAGATCGTGCGCGCAGTAGGCGATGCGGTCGGCCCAGCTGACGATCTCGCCCTCGATCGTGGACGGGACGGGGCGCGACCACGAGTGGTTGCGGATGCCGTCCAGCGTCTGCTCACACAGATTCAGGCTTGCCAACGCCACGTCCGCGCCCCAGGGGCCGTGGTCGTAGCCGTCGGGCAGGAAGGCGTCGAAGGCATCCTCGGCGGCGTGGCCGCCCGGGCCGTGCCCGCAGTCGTGGCCCAGGGCGATCGCGTCCGCCAGCGTCACGTTCGCGCCGACGCCGGCCGCGATCGAGCGGGCGACCTGGGCGACCTCCAGCGCATGCGTCAGCCGGGTGCGCTGGTGGTCGGTCGGGTAGACGACCACCTGCGTCTTGCCGGCCAGGCGCCGGAACGCCGCCGAATGGACGATGCGGTCGCGGTCGCGTTCGAAGCACGTGCGTTCGGGGTCGGGGG
>WRGV01000107.1 GCA_009787035.1 Propionibacteriaceae bacterium
CCGATGTGCCAGGTGTACGGCGGCGCGGGCCGCGCCTACCCGGTGGGCCGCGGCTGGATCGACAACCCACACAGCTCGCCGCTGCGCTTCGCGTTCGGCATGGCCGACCGCGCTGACACGACCCGGCGCCTGGTCGCCGACGCGATGCGCATGTCCAACCGCGGCGAATACACCACGGCCGCGCGGGTCGAGGTGACGCATCCGGTATCGGGTGTCGTCATCGGCACCGCCGGCGACCGCGGCCTGGTGCAGCTGAGCTCGGGCGACTCCGCCACGCTGTGGCCCGAGCTGACCGAGCCCGGGCTTCCGGCCGAGCGGCTGTTCGCCAAGGGCATGGAGGTGCAGGGCAACCTCGACCCCGCCACGCGCCGCATCGACGTGCGCGGCATGCGCCAAGACGCCGCCACGGCCGTGGCAGCCTACCGTCCCGACGACACCATCCTGGTGCGGGTCGCCGAGGTGAGCCAGGACGCCTGCAGCGTCGAACTCTTCCCGGGCCTGCTCGTCCAGATCTTTGGCCAGGACGCCACCGACGACATCGAACCTGACCTGCGCGAGGTCATGACCCCCGACGAGACGCTGCCCGCGCTGCTGGTCGCCCGCGACGGCGACGAGTGGATGCTCTCGCTGGTCGAGGCGGACGACGCCGAGGCCGCCCGCCCCGCGCCCGCGGTGCTGACCGGCGGCCCCAGCTGGCTGACGCCCCCGCAGCCCAAGCCGGCCCCGCCCGCACCGTCGTCCCCCGGCACCCCCGAGCCCGACACCGGCGACACCGAATTCGCCGACGACAACGACTACACGCGCGGCCTGCGGCTGGAAAACCAGCAGCTGGCCGGCATGCTCGCCGGGGCCGAAGCGCGCGTGAGCGAGCTGGAGGCCCAGCTGGAGGGGTCGCGCACGCAGCGCCGCGAAAGCATGCGCCGACGCCGGTGGGCCGACCGGCAGGCGTCCCAGGAGCTGCAAGATCAGCGCGACAAGGAACTGTTCCTGGACGAGCGCGAACAGTTCAACTTCGAGGTCAACCTGGCCTGGGCGCGGATGATCCCCGCCGCCGACAAGGAGGCCAACCCGCTGCGCCCCTGGCACTACAGCGACCACTTCTTCGACACGCTGCACGAGGTGCAGGGCGTGTCGCGGGACAAGATCGTCGAGGTCGTCGTCCACGTGCTGATCGGCCGCGCCGCCGACCTGACGTCCCGCGGGCTGCACCAGCTGCGCACCGGTCCCGGCGGGGACGACCCGGTGCGCACCCGGGCGGGCGGCGAGACCTGCTGGCGGGTGTACCTGCAGACCAACACGCCCTCGGCGCGGCGGCTGCACTACTGGAAGTGCAAGGACGGATCCATCGAGCTTTCGAGCATCCGCCAGCATGACAACATGGAGGCCTGAGAGCTCCTCCTAGGCGGGCATGCCAAAATAGAAGGAGTGGCTCATTCCGGGGCCAGGGCAGGGAGCACGGATGGACGAGCACGCGCCGCGGCAGCACCACCGCAGGCCCCGCGGCCCCATTCCGCGCACACTCGCCCGCCTGGCGCGCATCCCGCTGTGGGCGCTGCTGATCGTGATGATCGGCACGCTCGCGCTCGTCCTCTCGTTCGCCTCGGCCGCACCCGACTACGTCGCCCCGCCCCCGCCGCCGTCCCAAACCACGCCGACGCCCGCGCCGACGCCGTCCAGCCCCCCACCGAGCGCACCGACGCTGCCGCAGCTGGGGCAGGCGATCACGACGCTGGAAAACCAGTACCAGGCCGCGATCGGCGTCGCCATCAGCCCGGCGTTCACCCCGCCGGACATGCCCGTGTCCGCATGGCACGGCGGCAGCCTGACAAGCGGATACGCCTGGTCGACGATCGACTTACCCATCGCCGTGGCCGTGGCCGCCGACACCAAGGAGCCGCCCGACCTGACGTACCTGCTGACGCAGGCGTTCAATGAGTCATCACCGGCGGGTGACCAGGCGCTGTGGCAGTGGCTCGGCGACGACCAGAGCGCCGCCGACGTGACCACCGCCGTGCTGCGCGCCGGCACCGACGAGAACACGACGATCCCGATCGGAGATCCGGGCACGTACGCCGTCTACAGCCAGACGCAGTGGGCACTGGCCGACCAGGCCACCTGGCTGGGCGCGGCCTACTGCACGCCGGGCAGCTGGTATGTGATGAGCTTCCTGTCCACCCCGCCCCAAGACCAGCGGTTCGGCCTGGCCCGCCTGGCCAATGCGATGACCAAGACCAGCTGGGGGACGCAGCCCAACGGCGCCCTGTCGGTGCGCCAGGCCGCGCTGCTCACGCTCGGCGACGGCAAGAAGCTCGCCGTCAGCGTCGCCGTCGTGCCGATGGATAAGTCGCTGGCCACCGCGACGACCATCCTCAATGACCTGTCTTTCGAGCTGAACACGTCGGCCAGCGGTTTGGCCGGAAACTGCTGAAGATCCGCGGTTGGTGCGGCGTCCGTCCGCAGATAACCTTCGACTGGCCGTGTCAGGGCGGCGCGCGCGGGCTATGGTAGGCGGGTGACAACCCGAAAACCGACCGCCGTCGATAAGGTGGCCGATCGCTACTTCCGCGAGATGAGCCAGCACAGCCCGATGTTCCTGACCGAACTGGGCAGCGCCCAGCGCCAGGACGAATACGACGACCTGTCCCCCGACGGCCTGGCGCTCCAGGCGAACCTCGCCGCCGAGACGCTGGAAACGCTGGACGCCATGGAGGCGGACGACCTGATCGATGCCACCACCATCGCGGCCATGCAGGAGCGGCTGGGGTTGCAGGTCGAGACGCACGAGGCACACGCGGATCTGTCGGACATCAACAACATCGCCTGCGGGCTGCTGAGCCTGCGCGAGATATACGACATCATGCCGACGGCCACTCCCGAGCAGTGGGACACGATCGCCCGGCGTCTGCACGCCATCCCCGCAGCCGCGGAAGGCTGGTTCNCCAGCCAGTTCGCGGGCGTGGACGCGGGCATCCGGCCGGCGATGCGGCAGGTACAGGCGCTGGCGTCGCTGTGCGACGAGTATGCGGCACCCGACGGCTTCTTCGCCGAACTGGCCGGGCAGGCCGGACACGATTGCCCCGGACTGCCGCCACAGATCGGCGAGAATCTGGACGATGGCATCGCGGTGGCCCGGGCTGAGTTCGACGCGGCCGCCGCGCGGCTGCGCGACCAGGTGCTGCCGCTGGCCGTCAAGGCCGACGCGGTCGGGCCGACACGGTACGAGCTCGCCTCGCGCGAGTTCCTGGGCATGAAGGCCGACTACGCGAAGGTGTACCAGTGGGGCCTGGAGGAGGTCGCCCGGCTGGAGGCCGAGCAGGAGGCGATCTGCGCTCGGTTGCGTCCCGGCTTGTCGGTGGCTCAGACCAAGGCTTCACTGGACGAAGATCCGGCCTACCAGCTGCACGGCACCGCGGCGCTGCAGACGTGGATGCAGGGCAAGGCCGATGCGGCGATCGCCGCACTGAACGGCACGCAGTTCGACATCGCCGAGCCGACCCAGACACTGGAATGCCACATCGCCAAGACCCACGACGGCGGCATCTGGTACACCCCGCCNAGCGACGACTTCGCCCGGCCCGGCCGCATGTGGTGGTCGGTGCCGGTGGGACAGACCCGGTTCGGGACGTGGCGCGAACTCACGACCGTGTATCACGAGGGCGTGCCGGGGCATCACCTGCAGATCTGCGCCGCCATCCTGCGGCGCGGAGAGCTGAACTCGTGGCGCCGCCAGGGCTGCTGGTGCAGCGGGCATGGCGAGGGCTGGGCGCTGTACGCCGAGGCGCTGATGGCCGAGCTGGGGTTCCTGGACGATCCGGCCGCCCGGTTGGGGCAGCTCGATTCGGAACAGATGCGTGCCGTGCGCGTCGTGATCGATGTGGGCCTGCACTGCGGGTTCGACGCGCCCGCGGAGGTCGGGGGCGGCGCTTGGACGTGGGACAAGGCCTGGGACTTCTTCACCCGCCACGTGAGCGTGGACGACGGCGTGGCCCACTTCGAGGTCATGCGGTACTTCGGCTGGCCCGGCCAGGCGTCGAGCTACAAGATCGGCCAGCGCGTCTGGCAGCGCATCCGCGCCATCGTCCAGCAGCGCCAAGGCGATGCCTTCAGCCTCAAGGACTTCCACGCCCGTGCCCTCGATCTGGGCAGCCTGGGCCTGGACACCCTGAGGGACGCCCTGGTCAGGCAGTTCTGAGTCGCAACCGAAAGGTGACCATCATGGCGTCCCACCCCGAACCCGCACCCCACTGGCTCGTGCGGGGCCTCGGCATCCTCGCCAGCCTCGGCCTGGTGATCGTCCTCGGCGTCATCTTCACGTGGTTCGACTGGCGGCATGGCGCTGCCGTCGACGGCATCATCGGCATCGTGTGCATCGTCTTCGCCGTGGTTGTGCTGCCGATCATCGTGGACAGGCGCCAGCGCGCGAAGTCAACTGAGGACGATTCACTCGCGCAGGGGTAGTGGGCGGTTCGGCAGCGTGAGCCGTGCCAAGGAGTTGCGGCTCTTCTCGGAGCGTAACCCCATCCCGATCGCCCGGCTTGCGTCGTGCCGACACAGACGACAGGGCCGGGCCCCCACCCAGAGGAACCCGGCCCCGCCGTTTCAGTCAGTGGCGATCAGTGCGGCATCACCCCCGCACCACGGAACGCCGCACGAGCGCCACGCCGCAGCCGGCCACCGCCAGCAGCAGCATCGCGCCAAGCGCACCGGCGTTGCCGCCGACCACACTGCCACCGGTCGGGGCGTTCGCCCCGGCGCCGGAGCCCGTGCCCGTGCCCGATCCGCCCGGGCCGGCCGAGACGATGGGCGCCTGCTCGGCGGTGTAGGTGACGGTGTAGACCGTGTTGGCGGGCAGCTCGTCCGTCGCCGCGACGGCGCCGGTGGCGGGCACCTGCGTCACGCTGGGCGTCGCATGCTCGATCGCCGGCACGTCCACGGCCGCATACCCGGCCTCGCTGGAGAACACGACATCGCCGGTCACCTCATCGGTGTCGACCGTCCAGGTCTGCGTCTGCACCACCGACTCCGGCGCGCCGCTGACGCCCGTGAACTGGACCGTCCGGGTCGTCGTCAGCGAGCCGATCGTGTGGTGATGCGTCAGGTGCACGACGATGTTCTGCATGACCGCCTGGGCGGTGTCATACGTCGCCACGTTGTCGATCGAGGCCACGTCGTAGCCCTCGGGCGCACCCGCGGCGGCATCGGCGGCCGTGAAACCGACCTCCGACTCCGACGGGCCACCCAGGTACACCGGCGTGCCGACGGCCTCGCCGTCCGCATCGTCGTCCACCCACGTGACCCGCAGCGACTGCGGCAAGCCGGAGTAGGTGACGGTGACCGACGAATCCGTCGGCAGCGTCGCGGACGACACCGCACCCGCCGCCACCGTGGACGCGCTCGAACTGAAGCCCGTGATCGCGGGCACCGTCACGGCCGGATAGCCGGCCTGGCTGGTGTACGTCACGGCCTTGGTGACATCGTCGGTATCGACCGCCCACGTCATCGACTGCGTCACCGGCGCCGGGGCCGCCGACGCGCCCGTGAACGTGATCGTCCGGGTCGTCGTCAGCGACGTGACGGTGTGGTGGTGCGTCAGGTGCACGGTGATGGTCTGGTCGGTGGCCGGGTCGGTGTCGTACGTCGCCACGTTGTCGATGGACGCGACCTCGTACCCCGCCGGGGCGCCCGCCGCGGCATCGTCGGCCGTGAAGCCGACACCCGACCCCGTGGGCCCGGACAGCGTCGTCGTCGCGACCGTCGGCGAACCCTCCGTGTCGTCGTCCACCCAGACGACGTTGGCCTTCTGCGTCTGCGGCGTGTACGTCACGGTGACGGCGTCGGGGTTAGTCGGCGCCGTCGTCGTGGTGGCCACGTCCTCGGCGGGCACACTCGCCACGTCGACGTCATAACCCGGGATCACCGGCGTCGTCACGGCCGCGTAGCCGTCGGACTGCGGCACGTACGTGTGCACGGCCGCCGCCCCGCCCAACACATAGTCTTCCCAGATCACCGGCTGCGTGACCGCGGCCGGGGTCGCATCACCCGCGCCCTGGTAGGTGATCGTCCGCGTCGTCTCGACGGCGCCGTAGGTGATCACGTTCTGTCCCGTGCTCACGGTCGCCTGCGTGGCGGTGCCGCCGATGCCGTTGACCACATGGTCGATGGTGCCCGACCCGGACAGGCAGATCGT
>WRGV01000108.1 GCA_009787035.1 Propionibacteriaceae bacterium
GTCCCGCCCCGCTGCGAGCCCCCCCCCAGAACTCGGAGAACCCCCTCCGCCGCGCCGACACTTTATCCACAACTCCGCGAAAACCAGGCCAACTTATCCACAGGGGCCCTCAAAGCGTACGAACGGCCCGTCGCATTCGCAGATTGGGAATGTGATCAACATCGACATGCTGCTCGCCCGCAACGACGGGCTCATCATCGCCCGGGACAACCGCGCCCTGAAGTCCAGTCTCAGCCGCTGGGTCGCGCAGGGCCGGCTCATCCGACTGATGCGCGGGGTCTACGCGCACCCCGACGCAGGCCTGGACGCGCGGCTCCGCGCCGTCGCCCGCGCCATGCCCGGTGCCGTGATCGCTGACCACACGGCGCTCGCGCTCGCCGCAGAAAAACAGCCCACCGGCCCCATCGAGGTGTGCACGCCGACGCGGCGCGCCCCTCAGAAGGGGTTTCGGTTCACCCGGCGAGTGATCCCGCGCGAACACGTCGAGGACGGGAAGATGTCGGCCCCCCTGGCCGCCGTCGATGTCTGCGACAAGGATCCCTCTTGGCTCGATGACCTGGCCCGGCGCCGCGAAGCCACTCCCGATGATTATGAGCAGCTGCTCGCCGAGTTCAGCCATCGCACGGGCAACCCGGCCCGCCGCCGCAACATCGCCCGCACATCGACCAGCCCGTGGTCGATGGCCGAACGCAGGTGCCACACCATCTTCGACAAGGGCCACATCAGAGGCTGGGTCGCCAACCAGCAGTTGCGCATCGGCGCGGCCACCTACATCCCCGACATCGCGTTCCGCGCCGAGAAGCTGATCATCGAGATCGACGGACGCGCCTTCCACACCGACGCGGCGACGTTCGAGTCGGACCGCGATCGCAACAATGCCCTGGTCAGCGCCGGATGGACGATCCTGCACATCACCTGGGCGATGCTCGCCCATCCAGACAGGATCATCGCCATGGTCAAAGCCAATCTCGCCCGGCTACGCCGCGCCGCCCGTCGCCGCCTCTAGCAGCCCGCGGTCTACGATGATCGGGTGATCCGCGTCATCCTCGCATCCAAGTCACCCGCCCGCCTGGCCACGCTGCGCGCCGCCGGCATCGAGCCCGTCGTGCTGGACGCCGGTGTGGACGAACGCGCCATCGACGCCCCCACCACGGCCGAGCTGGTCGCCGAGATCTCGCGGCACAAGGGCGAAGCGGCCCTTGCGGCGGTGCTGGCCACCCCGGCACTGGCACCGACCCCCGACAACCCGGTGGTCCTGCTCGCCGCCGACACCATGCTCGACGTCGACGGCACCCCCGAGGGCAAGCCGGGCACGCCCGCCGTAGCCCGGCGCCGCCTGGCGGCGCTTTCTGGGACAACCCAGACGCTGTTCACCGGCCACTTCGTCGCGCTGCTCCAGGACGGCCGCGAGCCGCAGATCCGTCGGGCCACCGCCGCCACGACCGTGCGCTTCGCGACGCTCGACGAGGCCGAGATGGACGCCTACGCCGCCAGCGGCGAGCCCGAGCAGGTGGCCGGATCGTTCACGATCGACGCCCTCGGCGGCCCGTTCATCGCGGGCCTGGACGGCGACCCGCACAACGTCGTGGGCATCTCGCTGCCCCTGCTGCGCCTACTGCTGCGCGACCTGGGTGTGGCCTGGCCGAGCCTGTGGCACTGAGCTACTCGTAGACCAGACGATCGCGTTGCAGATCCGCATGGCGGCGCCGGACGCGCGCGATCTCCCGCGTCACGTAGACACCGCACGCCGCAGCCGCCACGCCGATGACAACAACGAACACCAGACCCAACACCGCCAGGGCCATCGCCACGGCATTGTCCAACGAGGCGAAGATGTTGCCCTGCGTGACGAAGGCCCGCACGGTCAGCGCAATGAGCACGACCATCGCCACCACCAGGCAGACACACAGGACTGCCACCGCGGTGAACTGCCGCAGCAGCCGGTGCTGATACGCCAGCTGCGAGTCGACATCCGATTCCAGCTCGAAATCGCCCAAGGCGGCCGCGCGGCGCACGATCGCGAACCCCTGACGCCGGGCCGGGTCTTCGTACACCCGCAGCACGGCGGCGCGCATGCCGGCCAGCAGGCGCAGATACTCGTCGCGCTCGCCCGATCCGGCGTTTCCCGGCACGGCGTGGTAGCGGTAGATGAACTCACCCTCCGCCCCCTTGGCGAATCGGAAGCGGATCAGACCCGGCGGGCAGACGAGCTGCCACCCCTGGGCCGACAGGGCATTCAGCCAGGCGGCGAAGTCATCACCGGCGCCCAGCAGCTTCCACCGCGTCATCGTGTCAGACATAGCTCCCCCTCTGCTCCAGGGCCGCCCGCCCATGGGNGACCAGTTGTTCCAGGCGCTCCTGCTCACCGCGCAGCGCCTCCTGCCCGGCATCGGTGAGGTGGTAGCGCTTCTGGCCATCGACCGTCTCCACACCCAGCCATCCCTTGTTGACAAGCGCAGACAGTGCCCCATACAGCGTGCCGGCGGCCAGCGTCACGCGCCCGCCGGTCAGCTCGGCCACGTGCTGCATGATGCCGTAGCCGTGCAGCGGCCGCGTCAGCGCGACCAGGATGTAGAAGACGGCCTCCGTCAGTGGTTGCCCCATGGCGACCCTCCGTTCTCACAGCATATCGCTCACCGATATATCCACCACCGATACTATCGCCATCCGATATAGTGCGCAAGCCCTCTGGCCGATTCGCTTCATCGCGGGTGTCAGCCGGTGGCTATCAGCCGGACCTTGTGGGACAAACCGGCCCCCGTCGGTCGTAGATCGCCATCCGACGGCCGTTTGCCGGCGATGGAAGTCCGAAATGTCCCCACTACCATGGATCTTCGTGAGCGAGCGCACCTTCGAACCCGTCCCAGCCGACCAGCGGCCCATCCGACGCCGACGCGCGGCCCGCGTGGCTGTGCGCAACCAGGGGCGCCTCCTGCTCGAACTCGACACCGACCCCGGCCTGCCCGGAACCGCCTGGTGGGTCACACCCGGCGGCGGCGTCGACGGCGACGAGACCTTCGCCGAGGCGGCCGTGCGCGAGCTGCGCGAAGAAACTGGGCTGCTGACTTGCACCGATGCCCTGATCGGCCCGATCGCGCACCGCTACGTGCGGCACGGCTACAGCGACGAGATCCTGGAGCAGGACGAGCAGTTCTTCGCCCTCGACGTCGACGAGTACACGCCCACGACAGCCGGATTCACCCCCGAGGAGCAGCGCACGATGGCCGGGTTCGCCTGGCTGAGCCCCGACGACATGCGCGCCGACCCGCACGCCGCGCTCTCGCTGGCCCCTGAGCTCATGGAGCGCTTCCTCGCCGCACGCCAGGGCGACTTCATCGAGCTCGGCGACGTCGAGTCCTCGACGGTTCCCATCTGAGAAGAGCGCCCGCCGAAACGGGACACAACGGAAGCCCTGCGCACCAGATCGCCCGACAGACCGCCGATCGCGGCCACCGGAGGCCGTCTTGTCCCATTCCGGGCGCTCACCCCGACCCCCGGCAGCCACCGCCAGCTATGCGCGGCTCACACGCCCCGGCTACGATGGCAGGGCTATGTGCGCACATATACTCACCACGGCCGCGTGGCCGTATGCCAACGGCCCCCGTCACATCGGACACGTCTCCGGCTTCGGCGTCCCCAGCGACGTCTTCGCCCGCTTCATGCGGATGCGGGGCAACGACGTGCTCTTCGTCTCCGGGACGGACGAGCACGGCACCGCCATCCAGGTCAAGGCCGACCAAGAGGGCCTGACGCCGCAGGCCACGGCCGACAAGTACCACCGCATCATCGTGGACGACCTGCAGGGTCTGGGCCTGTCGTACGACCTCTACACCCGCACGACGACGCGCAACCACGAGCGCGTGACGCAGGACCTCTTCCTGAGCCTGTACCGCAACGGCTACGTCATCGAGCAGACCCAGCTCGGCGCGGTGTCGCCGTCGACGGGCCGCACGCTGGCTGACCGCTACATCGAGGGCACCTGCCCGTTCTGCGGATTCGACGGCGCGCGCGGCGACCAGTGTGACGTCTGCGGACGCCAGCTCGACCCGGTCGACCTGATCAACCCGCGCAGCCGTATCAACGGCGAGACGCCCAAGTTTGTGGAGACAACGCACCTGTTCCTCGACCTGCCCGCCTTCGCCAACGAGCTGGCCCAGTGGCTGGCGACCCGCGAAGACTGGCGGCCCAACGTGGTGCGCTTCGCCGCCAACTTCGCCGAAGACCTGAAGCCGCGCGCCATCACGCGCGACCTCGACTGGGGCGTGCCGGTGCCGCTGGACGGCTGGCGCGACGAGCCGATGAAGCGCATCTACGTCTGGTTCGACGCGGTGATCGGCTACCTGTCGGCATCGATCGAATGGGCCAGGCGCACGGGCAACCCGGACGCCTGGAAGACCTGGTGGCAGGGCGGCACCGAGCGCAGCGCCTACTTCATGGGCAAGGACAACATCGTCTTCCACGCCGTCATCTGGCCCGCCATGCTGCTCGGCTCGAACGGCGAGGGCTCCCGCGGCGGCACGCCGTCGGAAACCTTCGGCACGCTCGATCTGCCCAGCGAGATCGTCTCCAGCGAGTTCCTGACGATGAGCGGCTCGAAGGTCGCCAGCTCGCGCGGCGCGTCNATCTTCGTCGGCGACTTCCTGCGCGAGTTCGGCCCGGACGCCCTGCGCTACTACATCGCGGTGGCCGGCCCCGAGAACCAGGACACCGACTTCACCTGGGACGAGTTCATCCGCCGCGTCAACAACGAGCTGGCCAACGAGTGGGGCAACCTGGTCAACCGGTCGATCTCGATGGCCTTCAAGAACTGCGGGGCGATCCCGGCGGCGGGCGAGTTGCTCGACGTCGACCGCGAGCTGCTGGACGCCTCGAAGGCCGCCTTCGACACCGTCGGCACGCTGCTGGACGAGGCCCGGTTCAAGAACGCGATCACCGAGGCTATGCGCGTGGTGGGCCTGGCCAACCAGTACATCTCGCAGCAGGAGCCGTGGAAGATGAAGGACGACCCGGCCCGCCGCGACACCGTGCTGCACGTGGCGCTGCAGGTGGTCAGCGATGCCAACACGCTGCTGACGCCCTTCCTGCCGCACGCCGCGCAGAAGATCTTCGAGCAGCTGGGCGGAACCGGCGTCTGGGCCGCACAGCCCGAGATCCGCGAGGTGGACGAGGGCCCGGACACCGCGACGTACCCGATCCTGACCGGCGATTACGCCCACGAGCAGGCCCGCTGGGAATCCCGCCCGATCGCGGTGGGGACGCCGCTGGCCAAGCCCACGCCGCTGTTCACCAAGCTGGCACCCGAGCTGGCCGAGACCGGCCCGGCCTGGGCGCCGATCAAGCAGGCCTGACCGGCCTCAACGCGCGCAGGCCCTCCGCCGCAGCCACAGCGCGAGGACGGACGCCGCCGCGCACGCGATCCCGCACGCCAGCCCGGCGCCACCGGTGCGGACGGACGCCGCCACGGATCCGCCGGTCGGTGCACCCGTCTTCGACCCGAGCGGCGTGTGCGGGGATTCCGGCAGTTCCGGCATGGACCGCCCCACCGGGACGGCAACCGCACCCGGCGGCGCCGGAGGCGCCAGCTGGCCGACGTCTTGCACCATGGTGATCTGCACGGCGAACGACAGCACCTGGGACGGATCGCCCCAGTCGTCGCCCCGGGTTTCCCGTGCGGGGAAGTAGGCGCCGACGCTCAGCCGGAATGTCCCATCCTGCGGCACGCGCACGCTCGCCTGCCAGCTGACGTCGCCGTCAGCCTGTTCGATGGCCGCCCGCCAGCTGGCGTCGTACTGCTGCGCGCCGAGCTTGGCGAACAGGTGGATGCAGTCTTCGAGGTCGAGGTTGCGCGAACCGGACGGGTCGCTGGCCGACACATCGAGGATCTGGACGGTGGCGATGGCGGGAGCCGGCCCGGCGTTGGCGACGGTGGCCGTGCGCTGGATCCGGTCGCCCGGCACGGCCACGGACTGCCCGATGAACATGTCTCCGGCCACCGCGTAGCCATCCCCGCGCCAGTCCAGCGCGGTGATGGGGCCGTCCCACGACAGCGCGATGACGGTGTTGCGGATGCCCGGCTCGGGTGTGGGGTCGGGGCTCGCCGGTGCGGCATCCATCGGCTCGGCCTGCGCGGGCGTCACCCCGAACGGTGCGGCGGTGGCGATCTCGGAGCCGCCGGCG
>WRGV01000109.1 GCA_009787035.1 Propionibacteriaceae bacterium
GACCAGGTGGTTGAGCCCGTACAGCGGCTTGTCCAGCGCGGCAGCCAGCGCCTTGGCGGCGGCCACGCCGACCACGAGCGCACCCATCAGGCCGGGGCCCGCGGTGACCGCGATGGCGTCCAGATCGGTGAGCTTGACGCCCGCGGTGTCGACGGCGCGGTGCAGCGCCGGGCCGATGGCCTCCAGGTGCGCGCGGCTGGCGACCTCGGGCACGACGCCGCCGAAGCGGGCGTGCAGCTCGACCGACGAGGCCACCTCGTTGGCCAGCACCTCGTGGCCGCGCACGATGGCCACACCGGTCTCGTCGCAGCTGGACTCGATGCCCATGATCAGGGGCTCAGTCATTGGTGTCTCCTTCATCGTGCAGGTCGCTCCACAGGCCTTTGCCGGTCGGGACGTTCGCGGGCGTGCGGACGAGCGTGGGCTCCGGGGGCGTCGGTTCGCCCACCGGGCGGCTCATCACGACCGCGTCCAGGCCGTAGCCGTAGTAGTTGGTGCGCAGGTACAGGTCGGTGAAGCCGAGGTCGGCGTACAGCGATCGGGCGGTGACGTTGTCGTGCCGCACCTCCAGCAGCATGCGGACGGCGCCATGCGCGCGCGCCCACGCCAATCCGGCGCTGACAAGCATTGTTGCCACGCCGAGGCCGCGCAGCGCGGGGGCCGTCATGACGCGGAACAGCTCGGCATCCTCGCCCGCCAGGTGCACACAGCAGGCCGCCACCACCTCGTCGAACGCCTGGCATCCGCCGGCATCGGCATCGCGTCGCGTCCGCACGGCGACCCAGACGGCGCGGTCGTCCCCGTCCAGCTCGGCCTGCCAGCTGGGCGCCGACCAGCGCTCGTCCGGCCCGAAGCAGGACGATTCCAGGCCCACCAGCCCGGCCAGGTCGCCCGTGCCGGCACGGCGGGCCGCCAGGGCGGGCGTCGCGGTCGCAGAGGTCATGAAAGCTCGATCGTCGTGGGCACGCGCAGCCCCGCGGTCAGCACCGACTTGCGCGTGCCGGCCAGCTCGGCGTCCGGCTTGCGCAGGTACATCGGCTCCAGGCCGGCGTCGGGCAGGTCGTCCAGGCACATCGCCACCAGGCCCGCGTTGACCACCCGCGGCGCCGCGCTCGGCACGCGGCCGGCGAAGATCTCGGGATAGACGGCCACCCCCGGACCGACCACCGGCAGCGGCGGGATGGCCGCGGGCGCCGACACCTGCGGCTCGCCCAGGCGCTCCCCGGTGGCCGAATAGCGGGCCCAGTAGAGCTCCTTGCGCCGGGCGTCGATCACGGCCACGAACTCGCCGTCGCCGACGCCCGCGTACTCGTGTGCGACGACGTCCAGACTGCACACGCCGCGCACCGGCACGCCCAGCGCGATGCCCAGCGTCTGCGCGGTGGCGATGCCGACCCGCAGACCCGTGAACGGGCCGGGGCCGACGCCCACGCCGATGCGGACGATGTCGGCCAGCGCGAGGCCCTGCTCGTCCAGCAGCGCGCGGATCTGCGGCATCAGCTGCTCGACGTGGCTGCGTGTGTCGGACAGATCGCGCGTGGCGTAATCCAGGCCGTCGCCGAACAGGTCCTGCGCGGCGACGCCGACGGACAGCCCCGCCGAGGTGTCGATCCCGAGTGTCACATCATGCACGTTGGCCACCGTGGGCTCCTTGATCCGCGGCCAGCGCCGCATCGAAATCGACATCCGCCCAGCGCGGCCCCACACCGGTCAGATAGACCGTGCGGGTCAGATCGTCCGGGTCGTCGGCGCGCCGGATGTCCACATCCAGCCGCGAGGTGGCCAGGCTCTCGGCCAGGCCTGCGCCCCACTCGACGAAGGTCACCGAGTCGTCGGCGCTGGCGTCCAGATCCAGGTCGTCGAGCTCGGCGGCCGAGCCGAGGCGGTACGCGTCGGCGTGGATGAACCGCGGCCCGCCGTGCAGCGACGGGTGGACGCGCGACAGGACGAAGGTNGGCGAGATGACCGGCCGATCGACGCCCAGCCCCACGGCCAGGCCCTGGGCGAGCGTCGTCTTGCCCGCGCCGAGCGGCCCGTCGGCGACAACCAGATCGCCGGCACGCAGCAGCGCGGCCAGACGCCGTCCCAGGTCGCGCATGTCGTCGTCGGTGGGGACGACGATCGGACGCGCCAGCTCGCGGGCCAGGATGACCCCGTGCGGCACGTGGCGGTCGATGCGGTAGCCGCGGTCGATCCACCAGGCGGTCATCTGGGGCAGCTCGGTGCGCGCCAGCAGCCGCACACGGCGCACGCCCCGGTCGGCCAGCCCCATGGTCACCTGACGCACGAGCAGCGAGGCCACGCCCAGGTGGCGGTGCTCGGGGGCGACGCTGACGCGGCGCAGCGCGACACAGGTGGGATCGTCGGCATCGTGGCGCACCAGCAGGCAGCCGCCCACCTGGCCGTCCACCTCGGCGATCACCCCGAAGTCTGGAGATGACAGGGATGCACGGATGTCCTCGACCGTGTCACCCAGCGCATCGGCGGGCGGGTCGAGTGCGGGACGGGCCAGGAAGGCCCGGTGGATGACGTCGGCCAGTACGGCCGCATCGGTTGGCTGCGCGACCCGCAGCGTCACATCGGCGAGCGTCACAAGGGGTCAGTTTACCGTGCCGGTGCAGCGACCCCGCATAGCTCACACCGGCCGCGTCTGGGGACGATCCGCATGCTGGGCCCAGGCCAGCTCGGCGCACAGCGCATGGATGCGCTCGATCTGCGGCAGATCGGGCACCCGGACGCGGTCGCCGGACGTCGTGATGAGCACGAGCGTGCCGGCCCCGCGCACCTTCTGCCACACGCTGCGGGTGTGGGCGACCTCCTGCACGTGGCCGAGCAGCACATCGTGCGTGGTGCGGCGCACCAGCCCCTGCATCACCCGGGCGCGCCGCGTCGTCAGGACGAAACGCCGCGCCAGCCAGTGCAGCGCCGGCGCCACGGACAGGACCAGGAGCAGCACGACCGCGACGCCGACGGCGATCGGGTCGCCGATGCGATGCCAGGCCTGCGGCATCCAGCCGAACGCAGCCCCCACGCCCGCCGCCAGCACCAGCACCCACACCGCGGGCCACACCAGCGCGGACGCCGCCGCGCGCGTCTCGACCACCACGGCCTCCTGCGGGCCCAGATCGTCCTCGCTCATGCCTGGGGCCTCAGGTGGACGACATCGCCCGCCGCGAAGCTGCGCTCGCTGCCGTCGGGCAGCTCGACGACCAGCGCGCCGTCCTCGGCGATGTCCACGGCCCGGCCCTCGACACCGGTGCGCGCCGAGATCTGCACACGGACGTCGCGACCCAGCGTGTCGCTGACGTCCCGGTATTCACCGCGCAACGACTCGCCGGCCTCCCAGCGCGCCACCAGCGCGTCCAGCTGCGCCAACACGGCGGCCACCACGGCGGTGACGCCCGCCTGCGCACCGGCCATCGCCAGCGACGTGGCCCCCGCAGGCAGCTGATCGGCGGTCTGCGCCAGGTTGATGCCGATGCCAACCACCGCGGCGCGCAGGTCGCTGGCGGCCAGGATGCCGCAACACTTCGCACCGTCCACCAGCACGTCGTTGGGCCACTTGAGTCCGAGGCGTCCGTCAAGCACCGGGCAGGCTTCGCGCAGGCCACGCACCACGGCCATGCCGGTCAGCAGCGGCAGCCAGCCCCACCCCGCGAGCGGACGGCTCGGGCGCAGCAGCACCGACAGCGCAACCCCGGCACCCGGCTCGTCCAGCCACACCCGGTCGAAGCGGCCGTGGCCACCGGTCTGATGCGCGGCCACGAGCACCAGGCCCTCCGGTTCGCCTGCCTCGGCCCGGGCCAGCACGTCATCGTTGGTCGACCCCGTCTGCGCGACCGTCTCCAGGCGCGTCCACCGCGTCGCCGGGCCGAGCAGCGCGGCCAGNCGCACGGGATCGACGGCAGACATGCGTCGTCAGCAGCCGACGAGGCGCTCGGCCAGGTACGTCCGCACCTGCGGCAGCGCGACGCGGTCCTGCGTCATGGTGTCGCGGGCGCGGATGGTCACGGCATCATCGTCCAGCGTGTCGAAGTCGACGGTCACGCAGAACGGCGTGCCGATCTCGTCCTGACGGCGGTAGCGCTTGCCGATGGCCTGCGTGTCGTCGAAGTCGACGTTCCAGCTGCCGCGCAGCTCGGCGGCCAGGGCCTTCGCCTTGGGCGTCAGCGCCTCGCTGCGGCTCAGCGGCAGCACGGCCGCCTTGACCGGGGACAGCCGCGGATCCAGCCGCAGCACCGTGCGCACGTCCATGCCGCCCTTGGTGTTGGGCGCCTCGTCCTCCTCGTACGCCTCGACCAGGAAGGCCATCAGCGAGCGCGTCAGCCCGGCCGCCGGCTCGATGACGTACGGCAGGTAGCGCCGGTCGTTCGCCTGGTCGTAGTAGCGCAGGTCGACGCCCGAATGCTTCGAATGCGTGCCCAGGTCGAAGTCGGTGCGGTTGGCGATGCCCTCCAGCTCGCCCCACTCGGAGCCGACGAACCCGAAGCGGTACTCGATGTCGACCGTGCGCTTCGAATAGTGCGACAGCTTCTCTTTCGGATGCTCGTAGTGGCGCAGGTTTTCCCTGGCCAGGCCGAGGTTGACGTACCAGTCGGTGCGGTAGTCGATCCAGTACTGGTGCCAGTCTTCGTCGGTGCCGGGCTCGACGAAGAACTCCATCTCCATCTGCTCGAACTCGCGGGTGCGGAAGATGAAGTTGCCCGGCGTGATCTCGTTGCGGAAGCTCTTGCCGGTCTGGCCGATGCCGAAGGGCACCTTCATGCGCGAGGTCATCTGCACGTTCTTGAAGTTCACGAAGATGCCCTGCGCGGTCTCCGGACGCAGGTAGTGCAGGCCGGATTCGTCCTCGACCGGGCCGAGGTAGGTCTTGAGCATCATGTTGAAGTCGCGCGGCGGCGTCCACTGGCCGCGCACGCCGCAATCGGGGCACGGGATCTCGCTGAGCGGGATGTTGTCCGGGTCGTCCAGGTGCTTGCGCGAGGCGTATTCCTCCTGCAGCTGGTCGGCGCGGAACCGCTTGTGGCAGCTCAGGCACTCGATCAGCGGGTCGGTGAACACGCCGACGTGGCCGCTGGCGACCCAGACCTCGCGCGGCAAGATGACGGACGAGTCGAGGCCCACGATGTCGTCGCGGCTGGTCACCATCGCGCGCCACCACTGGCGCTTGATGTTCTCCTTGAGCTCGACGCCGAGGGGGCCGTAGTCCCACGCTGCGCGCGTGCCGCCGTAGATCTCCCCGCACGGGAAGACGAACCCGCGCCGCTTGCACAGGTTGATGACCTTGTCGAGCGTGCTTTCCGCCATCGTCTGCCACCCTTCGTCGCTCGCGCGCCCCACGGCACACGCCTGACAGAAGCCTACCGGCTCTACGCGCAGGCGCCCGCACCGTGCGCACACGTAGGGGCGCACGCTCGTCCCGCATTTTGCTCAAGACGCTGCGTAAAAACACTCAACGTATTGAGTAAACTGTATCCATGCCTGTCAACACGACTATTCCGAGGTACCAGCGCAGCCTGCTGCCCGTTCTTGTGGGACGACTGCGTGAACCCCGGCGCTTCCTCCAGGTCATCACGGGCCCCCGCCAGGTGGGCAAGACCACACTGATCCGGCAGGCCGTCGCTGAGTTGGAACCCGATCCGTCCTGGTTCGTGCGTTCGGTCTCGGCCGACGACGCCACCGGAAACGGTCGCAACTGGCTCGTCCAGGTGTGGACGGACGCGCGCACAGGCCTGGCGCTGAGCCCGGCCAGCCAGGGGGTCTTGTGCATCGACGAGATCCAGCGCATCGACGGTTGGAGCCAGGCCGTCAAGGCCTGTTGGGACGCCGACACGGCCTCCGGGACGCCGCTGCATGTGGTCGTCTCCGGGTCATCGCGACTGCTGCTGCAGCACGGCCTGGGCGAGTCGCTGATGGGCCGTTTCGAGCTGAATCAGCTGGGCCACTGGTCGCTGACCGAGATGCGGGACGCCTTCGGCTTGACGCCCGAGCAGTACGCCTGGTTCGGCGGCTATCCGGGAGCCGCGCCGCTGATCGAGGACGAGGCGCGGTTCAAGAGCTACATCGCCGATTCGGTGGTCGAGGCCAGCCTGAGCCGCGACGTCTTCCTGCTCGACCGCATCGACAAGCCCGCCGCCCTGCGCCGCCTCTACGACCTCGCCATCGCCTT
>WRGV01000110.1 GCA_009787035.1 Propionibacteriaceae bacterium
GGGGGAGCCGGTGGGTGCCGGTGTGGTCGACGCGGAAGCGTTGGCCGGCGGGGGTGCGCCAGGTGAAGGTGCCGGGGCGGGNTTGGGCGAGGTGCCAGCCGCCGGTGGTTTTCGCGCGATGAGCGGATCGTTCCNGGGCGCCGAGATTCTCGATGCGGGTCTGTCCCGGCGGGCCATCGCGGCGCCAATCCACGGTGTGGTCGGCGTCTTGGCTGCGGGCCTCGACCGACGAATAGGGGAACACGGAGTAGTTGTCCCGTGCCTGCACCATTTCGTGCAGCCAGCGGAGGATTTCGTACGCGTCGAGGGCGACCGAGGTGGTGCCGACGTGGATGATCCGCGACACGCTGACCTTGGTGGCGCCGGTGAACTGCCTGACCTGGTCGCACAGCACGGGCCCGATGTGTTCGATGCGGGCGGTGGCGACGGTGGCGTCGAGCAGGTTGAGCAGCCGCGTCGGCCCGTAGGCGCCGAGCGCCGGGGCGAGGGTCGCGTCGATCAGCGCGCGCTGGGATTCCCTCAGCTCGACGCACGCCTGGACGACCTTGCGGGCCTGCCACAGCGGAGCCTGCGCCGTGATGATCTGGTTCCAGCATCCGGGCAGCGTGGTGCGCAGGTCTTCGACGTCGTCGAGCAGGTGCCGGGCCGAGCCGACCGACGTGCGGTTGGCGGCGGCGATCTCCAGGCAGAGGTCTTCCACCGGCTATGCTCAGACCCACACGCCACCGTTGCACTTCCAACTTGAACTCGGGGAGGCCGCGTTCTCCATCGATCCATGGATACATCCCGACGGCATGGAGGGCACCGGGATGCGGTTACGGCATGCCAACGCGGCGAAGCCGGCGTCACGCACGGCTGACTCCGCCCCGTGCTGATCGTGTCCGGGCACGCGTCGCCGGGGTTGTCGCAAGATTGTCAGACAACCCCGAAGCGCGACGTCTCAGGCCATGGATGGGCTGCGTAGCGTGCCCCGTTGCCCAGTGCGAACTACAACAGCCCGTTTGCGTGATTTCCTTGCGGACACGACGGTGAGCGCAGCGGCCCGCGCAGACATGTCGGCGGATGCGGTAATCTCAGGTGAACTATGCTGAGATCCTTGCGTACGAAAGGACTTTGGACATGACGCTTGTCGCCGACGAACAACAGCTCATGATGCTTGCCCAGCGTCTGGACGAAGCGGGCGACCACCTCAGCGATGTGGGCTGCTCCGTGCAAAGCACCACATCGGAGATCGCCTCCGACTGGAAGGGGAAAGCCGAGCAAGCCTTCGTCGACGACATGCAGAACTGGGGAAACCTGCTTATGCGCACCATTCAGGACGCCCACGCGACAGCGCAGATGCTGCGCCAGTTCACGACGAACCTAGTGACGACGGACGAGGAGAGGCGTATGGCGGCGATCAGAATCGCCCAGCGCATGGCGGGGATAGCCCAGATAATGGAGAAGTAGTCACCAGTGTGAAGCGGCTCAGAGCCTCAGGGGATGGGCCCCGCCGGTGGGCGGGTTGAGCACGCCGCCGATCGTTACCACATTGTCGGGGCGGCGGCCTCCGAAGCGTCGATGCTGCTCACGATCGGTTGTGTCATCGCCACCAACGCGGGGCTGCTCTCGCCGTCCGCCAACAGGATGCGCAGGCGGTCGGCTAGCTTTCGCCGGGCGTCGCGCTGGGCGTGCACCAGGTCTTTGGTGAGTCCGGACGACGATCCCAGCACGGACGGATCCTCGATGCGGATCTCCTGTGGCACGCCCTGCCAGTCGACACGCACCCGGACTCCCCCGCGCGACGCACCCCACTCCTCCATCGCGGCCAGGCGAGCCTGCGCGCGCACGGCATCATCCGCCCGCTGCTGGGCGTCCGCGACGATAGCGTCGATCATCGCCAGCGCGCGATCCGTAGCCTCTTGGATCGGATCCATCCATTCACTCCTCATTCATGCCGTCAAGCCGCAGCACAGACGCTCTCCCCAGATCAATGGCGTCGATAGGACAGATCTAGCCGTCAGTCTGCCCAGTGATGACGTGTAGCGCGGTTTTAACTTGCTCGGTGGGTTTCTTCACCGGATCGCTCGCAGCATCCACCGCATCCTTCTTCACCTTGCTCAAGAGATCTTTCATGCTCGTCACCGATCGTGTCGCATCGGCTTCCCCATTCGTGAAATGGCTGCCATCATCGATGATATTCAAGATGGACTTGTACGCTGACCCAAGCCCGGTCTTCGCCTCAGACGCACCCTCGATCATCGTCCTGAGCTTCGTCGCGATTGCAGAGATCTTGGTGCTGAGCTTCGCGCACATCTTCCCGACCTTCGACGCCCACGTGGCAATCTGGGCAATACACTTCGGCACCTCGACCGTGGCTCCGGCACCGAGCGTGACGAGCGATGTGGCCACCGCCGAGACTACGTCCCCGACGACCTTGGAAATGACCTGCACGATAATGTCGTGCACTGTCGCCACCAGGTACGAGGCCACACGCATGGCCTGACCTGCGCCGAGACAAAAATCTGCTGTCATGTCCGTCAGATGGCCCATCGCTTGGAACAGCTTCTGGGCAGCCTCACCCGACGGCCCGCCCCAGTCTCCCGCTTCCTTGGCGGTCGCCGCCAGGAAGGCGTTTGACCCATTGGTCAGGGTCAGAGCGCTGGCCTCCCATTGGTTGGCGATGGCATTCACTGCTCCTGAGTTGCCCACGACCGTGTTCATCAAGTCCTCAAGCGGCTTGAAGTGGTTCAGCAGGAAAGATGCCGCACTGGACGCGAGGAACGCGATCGGGTCCGCGATTGCGGCCCCGATATCCCCGATCACCGTGACGACACCGTCGGCGATATCGGCCGCGATGGACGCAGCATCCCCGAGATCCTCAAGAATGATGCATCCGCTGCTTGCATTGACTGCTGTCGCGCCACCCATTGCTAATTCCCCACTTGCTTCAAGAGATTTGCCAAATCGCTGTCGAAATCGTCGTACGACTGACCGACCGGATCGAGCTTTTGCGCCAAGGAATCAGCGATCTGGGACATCGCATGGACAACGTCATAGGCGCCAGCTTCCATCGCCAGGAACGGCGGAGCGATGATCGCCCCACAGAGAAGCCCGAACGCCGACTCATCGGTGGAGCAGGTGGATATCGTGCTGCTGGCGTCATCCGCAACACTCCTGAGCGTGTCGGCCGCTGCAGCGATTCGCCGAACCGCATCCGTATCGATATTGGTACTCATCACATGCCTGTCAGTCAATTGAGTCGAATGCGTCAATCAGGTTCTCGAGGTAGGCATCCGCCGCGTCCATCACTGCGTCGGTGCCCAGCGGCACCTTCGCGGCAGCCAGCTTGTCGCTGGCAAGCTTGGCGTGCTTCGCCCGAGCGTCCTGCAGCGCCTCGGTGAACGCCTGCGATGCCCCAGCCCCCGAATCGAAGTCGGGACGCGCGCAGCGCGCCTGGACGATCAACCCTGAGCCATCGATGGTGACCCGCACGCGCGTGTCCCTCGACCAGCCCTCGACCGTCACCTGTTGCCGCCACTGGGCGAGCTCCGCGCTCGCGGCCTGGGCATCCAGTGCGGCCTGCATGTGCTGAACCATCGCCTGGTTCAAGCTCTCATGATCGTTCATCGGTTCACCTAGTCCAGCGTGTTCGCCAACGTCGTTTCGTGTCCCTGGAACGAGGAGGCGATGGTTTCTAGACATTCGTCCATGTGAACGAGGTAGTCGGCCAGGGCCGTCACCTGCGTCGCCCAGGCGCTCTGGCGAGCGGCAAGCGACGCGGCCGTCGCACCCGTGAAACTCTCGGTCACGGCTGCGAGCGCCTTGGTTGTGTCGCCAACAACCTGTTTCATAGCGGTGGCCTGCTGAGCGAACGCCCTGGCGCGTTCGGGCATCGCCTCGTAGTTCAGCGTGATCTGCATGACCCCTCATCCTCGGCATCCGTGGCCCCACGGTGCCGCAGATTCTATCCAATTTCCATGCGTGTGCAAGTAGAGTTACAGCTTGCTGCTGCCGTCATTGCGCTGGCAGCGCGCGCCGCTGGGCGTCCGCCTCCAGGAGTCCCGCCAGCTGCACCAGCGTCGGAAGCACGATCCCCAACACCTGCTCCGGATCCCGCGACCAATCCACCTTCACAGCCACATGACCACCGGCCTCATCCCACACGCCAAACACCACAGGCAACCCCGGCTGTGCCACCGCCGGCGAGGAACCGATCCCCCCCAACAACGCACCGATCTCTCCCGGACCGAGCGCATGAACACCGGCGCCCTCGCTCACCTGCGCCGCCACCGCATACGGGCCAAACCGCATGACATCCGACCCATGCACATCGATCGACTGCCCCAACTCCAACCTGCCCGGCCACGGCCGCGACAACCGCATGACAACCGCTGAATCCCATCGCGTCACAGGCATCAGCTCGCCACTGTTGGCCATGTGGCTGCTGAAAGCGTCATGGTTGGCGACAAAAGCCCACGTCTGCCGCCCCTGACATACCCCACCCACCAGGTCGTAGGTGTCCTCCACATGACCCGAGAAACCCACCGACGACTCCAGCTCCGGCTCGCACCGGTCCATATGAAGGGTGTAGGTCCACCCGTGCGCCCGCGCCCACAACGCCGCCGGAGTCGGATGAGCCGCTGTCTGTGCCGCGGTGAGCCGATCCGCGATGTTGCCCCCAACAACCATCCCCCCGAACAGGAGCACCACCAGGAGTACCGATATGATCCCTATGAAGAGCCAATGCCACTCGACGAACAGACGTCGCATGACGTCGAACTGCAGCAGCACGGCCAACAGTGCCACAGTGATGACCATCCCAGTCGCCGCGCCAGCCCACTTCCAGCCGATGGACCGGCGCCCGATCTTCTCACCTGTCTGACTCGATGCCATACCCACCTCCAGCGATGCCGTCGTCCGTACTCTAGCCGGAATATCGAGTCGCAAGCATCTACCCGAGTTCAAAGTAGAAGCGCAACACCTCTAGCCTGTGGTGTGTCAAGCAGCACGGGTGAGGAGTTGCGCTATGGGTCGATTGTACGGGNATCTGGATCTGGGCGNGCGGGTCGAGGTGGAGAAGGGCCTGGACGCGGGCGAGTCGTTGCGGGCGATCGCGGCCCGGTTGGGCAGGGCTGTCTCGACGGTCAGCCGGGAGGNGAAGCGGGGCCGGTGGCGGGCGGGCAACGAGATGGCGAACCGGCAGCCGTGGCGCGGGCAGGGGTACCGGTACCNGGGGTTGAGCGAGTTGGAGTACCGCGCGGGCCCGGCGCAGCGGTACGCGGCCAAACGCGCGGCGCGCAGCCACCAGCGCCGGTTGTTCACCAGTGACGAGGAGGTCACCTATGTGGTGCTCCGGCTGGGGAAGGGCTGGACGCCGGCGATGATCGCCGGGCGCGGCGCGCGCGAGGGGCACCGCATGTCGCACGAGTCGATCTACGCGTGGATCTACTCGAAGGAGCAGCGGGACCGGGCCTTGTGGGAGAAACTCCGCCGGGGGCACAAGCAACGACGCCACAAGCACGGGCGCCGGGTCCATTCCAGCCATATCCCGTTCCGCGCCTCGATCCATGACCGGCCGTCCGAGATCGACGAGCGGACCCAGTTCGGGCATTGGGAAGGCGACACCGTGCTGGGCGCCAAAGCTGACAAGGACGGCATCCACACCGAAGTCGAACGGGTGTCCCGGTTCGTGATGGCGGTGTTGGTGCCGGACCTGACCTCGGCGACGACTGCCGCGGCCCAGCTGCGCATGTTCGCCCCGCTGCCCGCGCATGCGGCCCGCTCGGTCACGCTGGACAACGGCGCGGAGAACCATCTCGCCTACGAACTGGACCGGCTGGCGATGCCGGTCTACTACGCCGACCCGTACTCGTCGTGGCAGCGGGGCACCAACGAGCACCACAACGGGAGCATCCGCTGCTACATCCCGAAAGGCTCCAGCCTGGCAGGCGTCTCCGCCGAGGATCTGGCCGACATCGTCGCCGAGATCAACGACCGCCCCATGAAACTCCACGGCTGGGACACCCCAGCCGAAGTCTTCCACCGGCTATGCTCAGACCCACACGCCACCGTTGCACTTCCAACTTGAACTCGGGCCGATGTATGACCGCGCAACGTTGTGCTATCGTTGCCGAAGAATGAGGTCGGCTCCCCGTCGCCTTGTTTCACCCCT
>WRGV01000111.1 GCA_009787035.1 Propionibacteriaceae bacterium
GGCGGAGGCGTCGTCGGACGGACCGGCGGGGTCGTCGGCGTGGGCGTCGGCGTGGGCGTCAGCGGATGCACGGGCGCGGTCGTGGGGCGCAGCGGCGACAGCAGCGGCGCGGAGGCCGGGGGCACGGACGAAGCCGGCGGGGTTGTCGGCGTGACCTGCGGTCGCGGGATCGTCGGACGCACGGGCGCGGGCGTCGCCGCAGCGGGCGGCGTGGTCGGGGCCGCTGGGGCCGCAGGAGTGGCCGGAGCCGCAGGAGTGGCCGGTGCCGTCGGAGCTCCCGCGGGCGTCGTCCACTTGGCCAGCAACGCATCGATCTCGCCGCGGCTCATCGGACGGCGCGTCGCAGGCGCCGCCGGTGCAGCGGATGCTGGACTCGGAGTGGAGGGTTTGGGTGTCGCCCCCGGGATCGTCGGCCGGGTCAGCGGCGGCAGGGCGGACGCGGCCGGTGGCCGCGCCTGTCCGGGAGCGCCGGGGCTCGGCGTGCCAGGGGTGCCGCCAGCCAGCCCCTCGGGGCGGTTGATCGCGGCCATGAACTCTGGCGTCATCCAGGATTGTGCGCCTGGGGTCGTGGAGACGAGCGCCTCATCGGCGTCGGGCGCGCCAGGGCGTCCTCCCGGTGCTCCGGTGGTGGGTGACGCAGGACGTCCAGACCGTGGGTCTGCTCCTGCGGGGAAAGGAGGCTCGTCAACCATGGTGGCACCAGGCTAGCCGACCTGCGGATCAGAATCCACATTGCGACGGCCTGTCCATCTGTCAGGCTCCCGGTCCCGCGGCCCGGTGTGGGGCCTATGCTGAAGCCAGAATCCAGGATAAGGCCGCACCCCGGTCGGCCGTCCTGGCTGAAGCACTACCCCCGGCACATCCGATTCGGAGTTGGCAAGGAAGGAGCCCCGGATGACCCAGATGACCGCAACCACGTCCGTCCCCAAGCTCAGGAAGGTGCTCATCGCCAACCGCGGCGAGATCGCCGTCCGTGTCATTCGGGCGTGCGCCTCGTACGGCCTCAAATCGGTGGCCGTCTACGCCGACTCCGACGCGAACGCGCTGCACGTGCGGCTGGCCGATGAGGCCTATGCGCTCAACGGGCGCACGGCGCTGGAGACGTATCTCGACATCGACAAGCTGGTGGACGTCGCGCTGACCTGCGGGGCCGACGCGGTGCACCCGGGCTACGGCTTTCTGTCCGAGCGGGCCGACTTCGCGCAGGCCGTCGAGGACGCCGGCCTGACCTGGATCGGCCCGACCCCGCAGAACATGGAACTGCTCGGCGACAAGGTCGCGGCCCGTGCCATCGCGCGCAAGGTCGGCGCGCCGCTCGTGCCCGGCACGCCCGGGCCGGTCGAGTCGGTGGACGAGATCTGGGATTTCGCGAACCAGTACGGGTTTCCTATCGCGATCAAGGCCGCGTTCGGCGGCGGCGGGCGCGGGCTGAAGGTCGTCTACGGGCCCGATGAGCTGGAGGCGGGCTTCCAGCAGGCCACGTCCGAGGCGCTGTCGGCGTTCGGACGCGGCGAGTGCTACGCCGAGAAGTTCGTCCAGCGCCCGCGGCACGTCGAGGCGCAGATCTTGGGCGACGGCCGCGGCCGCGTCGTCGTCGTCGGCACCCGTGACTGCTCGCTGCAGCGCCGCCACCAGAAGGTGCTGGAAGAGGCCCCGGCCCCGTTCCTGACCGACAGCCAGTTCACGGAGCTCGTCGAGGCGGCGCGCGCGATCGGCGAGGAGGTCAAGTACCGCGGCGTCGGCACGCTCGAATTCATGCTCGGCGACGATGGCGCCTTGTCGTTCCTCGAAGTCAACACCCGGTTGCAGGTGGAGCATCCGGTCACCGAGCGCACCACGGGCCTCGACCTGGTCGTCGAGCAGTTCAAGGTCGCCGAGGGGGGCACGCTCGATCACTTGCCCGACGTCGTGCCCGCTTACGGCCACGCGATCGAGTTCCGTATCAACGCCGAGGATCCGGGCCGCGGGTTCTTCCCCATGCCCGGCCACCTGACCCGATTCGACATGCCCGGCGGTCCGTTCCTGCGCGTGGATGCAGGCGTCACCAGCAATGGCTCGATCTCTCCAGAGTTCGACTCGATGATCGCCAAGGTGATCGTGTGGGGCGTCGATCGCGATGAGGCCATCGGCCGCGGCCGCCAGGCCATGCGCGAATGTGTGATCGAGGGTGTGCCGTCGCTGGTCGGTTTCCACCGCCGGATCCTGCAGGAGCCGGGTTTCGCCGCCAAGACCGCCGAAGAGTTCACGATCCACACCAACTGGATCGAGACCGAATGCACCTGGCTCGACAGCCTCGTGCAGCCGTACCCCGCCGGCTTCGCCAGCACCGACGTCGTCCGTACCTGGTTTGAGGTGGACGGACGCTGGGTGCGCCTCGGCTTCCCCGCCGCGCTGCTCAGCTCGTTGCGGCGGTCGTCCGCCAGCGCGCCGGAGGTGTCCGACCAGCTGCACGGGGCCGTGTGGGCGACCATGAGCGGCGTCGTGTCCCGCTGGTTCGTCGCGCTGGGCGACGAGGTCGAGGAGGGCATGCGCCTGGGCACCCTGGAGGCCATGAAGATGGAGGTGCCCATCGTCGCCGACCACGCCGGCCTGTTCGCGTACCTCGTCGAGGAGGGGTCTATCGTCCAAGAGGGCCAGCCCCTCGCCCTGGTCGGCTGAGCACGACGGGGGCGTCGTTGCGGTCCGCCTTGTGGATGTCCAATCCACGGCGGCGGCCTGCGCCTAGCCCCCGCCGCGCTCAGATGTCCGTAGGGGTGGCGGGCAAGCTCGGGCGGTGACTGCGCCTGCCGGTAGACTTCGCGGCATGGGTCGGATCATCGCCAAGATCGTGCGGCGGCTGGTCGTCACACTGGTCGTGCTGGCGGTGGTGGCGATCGGCGGCCCCTGGGCGTCGGTGCACCTTCTCACCCATGGGCGCGTGTATGGCCAGGCATCCCAGGCGCCAGTGCGCAAGGTGGCGCTGGTGCTCGGCGCGGCGGTGTGGCCGAGCGGGCCATCGCCGTATCTGCAGGGGCGTCTGGATGTGGCGGCCGACCTGTATCGGCACGGCAAGGTGTCGGTGATCATCGTGTCAGGCACGTTGGATGGCAGCTACGACGAGCCCGATGCCATGCGTGCAGCGCTGGTCAAGGCGGGCGTCCCGTACGCTCGAATCGTCCCTGACTACGCCGGATTCGACACCTACTCGTCGTGCCTGCGGGCCCGCGACGTGTTCGGCGTGAAGGCGTTGACTGTGGTGTCGCAGGCCTATCATGTGCCCCGCGCTGTGGCGACGTGTCGGCTGGTCGGAGTGGATGCCATCGGTGTCGGCGACGACTCCCAGACCCACGATGCGCGATGGTGGCAGTACCAGGTGCGCGAGCTGGGTTCGAATATGAAGATGGTCTGGGATGTGGTGCGGCACCGGCGGCTGTCCGACATGGCCCCCAGCTCCGCTGTCACCGAGGCCCTGGCGACGGCCGGGTAGTCGCCTGCACCACCGCATGCCCTGCGGCGCCCAGCGCCGCGACGGCGTCGCCCAGCCGATCGGCCGGCACCAGCAGGTAGTCGGTCAGGTAGGTCGATGTGGCGAAAACGGGGATGTTTGCGCTTGCCAGCGTGGTGGTGAGTGTGGCGAGGATACCCACGAGATCGAAATCCAGCGGGCCGAGCACCCGGAGCATCGCCCAGCCGTCCCGGCTGGTGCTCAGCGGGGCGGCCGCACTGGGGCAGACCAGCGAGATCTCCTGGTCGGTGACGGCCAGAAAGACCGGCCCGGCGTCGGCGGCCAGTGCCCGTGCGTCGGGTAGCTCATCCAGGTGCCTCACGGCGAACGTGCCCGGCATCACCTCCAGCTGCATGGGGCCATTCTGGCATCCTGCCAGACTCGGTTCCCGGGTCGCCGGAACATTTCGGGGCTGTGGCCGTTTCGGGGCTGTGGCGGTTTTGGGACAACGGGCCAGTCAGGTGCGGTGAATTCTCGGATCTGGCTCCATGTGGGCGCCTGGCTCCGCCGTTGTCCCGTTCGTCGTGGTGTCCGGTGGTGCCATGAGCCCGACGTGTGTGGTTGTCCCCAGCCGGCGTCGATGTGAGGCTGTGACCGTTTTGGGACAATGGGCCAGTCAGGTGCGGCGAATCCTCGGATCTGGCCCGATGTGGGCGCCTGGCTCCGCTGTTGTCCCGTTCGTGGTGGTGTCTGGTGGCGCCATGAGCTTGATGTGTGTGGTTGTCCTCAGTCGGCGTCGATGTGAGGCTGTGACCACTCCGGGGCTGTGAGCCCCCCCTGGGGCTGTGGCTATTTGGGGACAACGGGCCAGTCAGGTGCGGCGAATTCTCGGATCTGGCTCGATGTGGGCGCCTGGCTCCGCTGTTGTCCCGTTCGTGGTGGTGTCCGGTGGCGCCATGAGCCCGACGTGTGTGGTTGTCCCCAGCCGGCGCCGATGTGAGGCTGTGGCGGTTTTGGGACAACGGGCCAGTCAGGTGCGGCGAATCCTCGGATCTGGCCCGATGTGGGCGCCTGGCTCTGCCGTTGTCCCGTTCGTGGTGGTGTCTGGTGGCGCCATGAGCCCGACGTGTGTGGTTGTCCTCAGTCGGCGTCGATGTGAGGCTGTGTCCTCCCGGGGCTGTGACCACCCTGGGGCTGTGGCCGTTTTGGGACAACGGGCCAGTCAGGTGCGGCGAATCCTCGGATCTGGCCCGATATGGGCATCTGGCTCCGCCGTTGTCCCGTTCGTCGTGGTGTCTGGCGGGGTTACAAGCCTGACTTGTGCGGTTGTCCCCAGCCGGCGTTGATCCGAGGTTTTGTCCACAGGGCGACGAAGTGGGCGGGTGGAGCGGGCCTCGCGCAAACAGGGTGGGGGCATGATCGATATTGATGCGTTACTCGCCCGCAATAAGGGCATTATCGTCGCACGGGACCACCGGGGACTGAAGTCGAGCCTGTCCCGATGGGTGCAACAAGGCAAGCTGGCCCGCATCATGCGCGGCGTCTACGCGCATCCGCAGGCTGGCGCCGATGGGCGGATTCAGGCGGTGCTAGCCACCGTGCCGGGTGCGGTGATCGCAGACCAAACTGCCTTGTCGGTGCACAAAATGTCAGACAAGCCGATCCAGACCGTGCAGGTGTGCGTGCCGAGGCACCGCAAGAACCAGCCGGGTTTCCAGTTCATTGAGCGCACGATCCCGCGGGAGCGCGCACGTTTCGGCATCATGGACCCCGTCGTGGCGGCGGTCGACCTGGCCGATGACAACCCGTTTTGGTTGGATGACCTGGCCCGCCAACACAAGGCCGGCCTCGCCGACTACGAGCAGGTGCTGCGTGAATTCCCCTGTCGCGCCGGCAATCGAACGCGTCGGCGCCGGATCGCGCGCACCTCGACCAGCCCGTGGTCGATAGCCGAGCGCGACTACCACGATCTGTTCGATGCCCATGGCATCAAGGGGTGGGTGGCCAATCAGATGATCCGCGTCGGACATCGCGATTTCGCACCCGACTTGGCCTTCGAGGACTGCAAGCTTGCCATCGAGATCGACGGCCGTGCCTATCATGGGGCCGACCGGTTCGAGGCCGATCGCATCCGTGACGCCGAGCTGATGAAGGCCGGCTGGATGGTGCTGCACCTGACGTGGGACATGCTGTCGCGGCCCGACTGGGTCATCGAAACGGTGACCACCATCCTGGCGCAGCGCCGGCGCGAGATGCGGCGGCGCAGCTGAGGGTTTGGGGCTGCGAGGGTCGTCACGCAATGGGACAACGGGCCAGCCAGATGTGGTGAAACCTCGGGTTTGGCCTGGTTTGCGCTGCTGGCCCCTCGGTTGTCCCGTTTGGTGGCGACGCTGGCCACGCCGGAGTGACAGATGCGGGTCCGGGTATTTGGGGCGGAGCTTGTCCGGTGTGAGGTGGCGAGTCGGGATATTGGGCCAGCCAGATGTGGTGAGACCTCGGGTTCGGCCTGGTTCGTGCTGCGGGTGGCTTGGGTGTCCTGTTTGGGGTGAGGCTTGTCCGGCGTGGGCTGACGCAATGGGACAACGGGCCAGCCAGATGCGGTGAAACCTCGGGTTTGGCCTGGTTTGCGCTGCTGGCCCCTCGGTTGTCCCGTTTGGTGGCGACGCTGGCCACGCCGGAGTGACAGATGCGGGTCC
>WRGV01000112.1 GCA_009787035.1 Propionibacteriaceae bacterium
GGGCGCCCCCACCGGCGGCAGGTCGTCGGCCTCCAGCAGCAGGCGCGACAAGCCGGCCGCATCGAATCCGCCCGATTCGACCCACGCGCCGGGGGTCAGGGGCACATCCATCCCCACCCGGGGCACGCCCTGGGCGATGCGCAGCGCCTCGTACGCCCACATGCCCACCGGCGCGGCCACCTCGGGCAGCAGCACGTCGCCCGGAGAAAGTGGGACAAACTCGCAGCCAGCGGCACCAGAACCGCCCACAGGCGCCGATCCGGACGTCTGGGTGCACGTTTGTCCCATATCGGATGCCTCGACGATCCACTCGACGCCATCGGGCACCGGCGAGAGGTTGCTGGCGACCGCATCGGTTGGGTCCGGCAGCCGCGCGCCGCGCCAGACGACCGTCAGGTCGCGCCGACGCCACACGCCCAGCCCCAGCGACGCGCGCAGCCGTGGCACCAGCGCCTGCCCCCAGCCGGGGTCGGCGTGCGCCCACAGGCCATCGCGGCTCAGCCGCAGCCCGGGCACCCCCTCAAGCTCCCAGCGGGGAACGTCGAACTCCAACACCTCGCGGTTGGCGAGCCACAACACCCCCGCGCCGCCGGACATCCGGCGCTGTTCGCGCAGCGGGGCGCCGCAGTGCCAGACCAGCCCCGCATCCGGGCCGTCCGGCACCAGCACCACGCCCGGCGTCACGACGCGTCCGGCTCCTGCTTGCGCAGCCGCGCCCACATGTACGGCTGCAGCGGCACGCCCTCGGCCGCGCGGTCCCACGCGTACAACAGGTCGCCCTCGACGTTGCCGTACAGCCGCTGCCCACCCGACACCGACGGCTCGGCCGTGCGCGTGCGCGCCACCAGATCGGTGGTCACGTCGATGCGCGCGCCCTTGATGTGCCCGGCCCACACCTCGACGAACCCCTCCGGATGCGTCGTCACGATCTCCAGCTCGCCCTCGGCGCCGGGACGCCAGAAGCCGTCCTCCATCGTCAGCGGCTGATCCGGTTGGCCGTCGGGCCCGAGCGTCCAGCACTGGCTGACGTAGTGCAGGAACGGCCCGCCGTTGGTCGAGAAGTCGATGCGCTGCCCGAACTCGAAGTCGCCGACGTCGGGCCAGTTGCCATGCCCGTTGCCGACCCACGTGCCCAGCAGCCACGCGGTGCCCAGCAGCGCCTCGTTGACGTCGTCGCGAATCTCGAAGTGCATGATTCTCCTTGTCATTGCGGTGAGTCGGCGTCGGCCACGGTGCGCATCCGCATGCTGGTGGACCGCTGCCGCACGATGACGCTGACGGCGATCCACAACCCGGCCAGCGCGATCAGGCCGGCCACGACGATCAGCACGACGGCAGCAAATGTTGGCACACGGCCAGTGTACGGCGCCCGCCTCAGCGGCCCCGGTCGCCTCAGGCCCGTGTGAGACAATACATACACCCCACGGAAGGACGGACCATGGCGAAACGCACGGCCGATGACGCACCCGATGACGACGCCCCCACGACGGACGAATCGCCCGTCCAAGACCCCGGCCAGGCCCAACCGACCCGTCCCCGCCCCATCGCCCAGATCATCATCACGGCGGCGCTGGCCGTGTGCGTGGTCGTGGGGGTCGTGAGCCTGATCCACCTCGACATGCTGCCCGACTGGGCGCTGGCCGTGGTGATCGGTCTGGACGTCGTGGTGTGCGGCCTGATCGGGACGTTCCTGATCCGCAGCCCCCTGCCCGCGCGCAAGGTGCGCTTCACGGTGCTGACGATCCTGGCGGTGCTCGCCATGATCGCGAACGTGGGCCTCACGAAGGTCAGCGACGACGTCGGCCGCTTCACCACCAACATCCAGGCGACCAACCAGAGCACCGTCCGCTACGACATCATCGGCCCGACCAGCGGCCCGTCCGACGTGACGCAGCTGGCCAACACGACGATGGGCGAGCTGACGACCGACCCCAACGCCGTCGCCGCCGAGAAGAAGGTCGCCGAACTCGTCTCGGTCAGCTACAAAGCGTACGACGACCCGACATCGCTCGCCACGGCGCTGACTAGCAAAGACATCTCCAGCGCGTTCATCCAGGACACCTACATGCAGCTGTACCAGGAGAACGACCCGACCTTCTACGCCAGCGTCAAGATCATCGCCACGTTCACGCTGGACGTCACCGGCCCGCAGCCGTCCCCGACCGCGAGTGCCACGCCGGCCGATCCGCAGGCGCCGTTCATCCTGTACATCAGCGGCATCGACGTGGCCGGGCCCATCGACACGGTCTCGCGCAGCGACGTCAACCAGCTGATGGTCGTCAACCCGAAGACCGGCAAGATCGCGCTGATCAACACCCCGCGCGACTTCTACGTGCAGCTGCACGGCACGACCGGCCTCAAGGACAAGCTGACGCACTCGGGCATCTACGGCATCGACATGTCGGTCGACACGATGCAGGACCTGTACGGCATCACCATCAACGACTGGCTGCGCATCAACTTCTCGTCGCTGGTCGACGTGGTCAACGCGGTCGGCGGCGTCGACGTCAACTCGCCGTACGCCTTCACCACCAGCGCAGACGGCAAGCCGCTGGTCATCACCCAGGGCATGAACCAGTTGAACGGCGACCAGGCGCTCGCGTTCGCCCGCGACCGCCACAACGTGCCCGGCGGTGACCGCGGCCGCGGCATCGACCAGCAGGCCGTCATCGAGGCGCTCATCCAGAAGATGAGCCAGCCGAGCATGCTGCTGCGCTACACGTCGATCCTCGACACGGTGCAGAACGCCATGCAGACCTCGATGACGTCCGACACCATGGCCGCGCTGGTCAAGCAGCAGCTGAGCTCGCCGGTGTCGTGGAGCATCACCTCGTACAGCGTCACCGGTTCGGACGGCTCGGCGTACACCTACAGCTATTCGGGCCAGAAGCTCTACGTCATGATCCCGGACGAGTCGACCATCGCACACGCCAAGGAGCTCATTCAGCAGACGATGGCCGGTTAGCCAGGACGGAGGCGCTGTTGCGCCCGTCCCTGTCTACCGACAGGTGCGCGTCGGCCCTCAGCAGGTCAAGCCCTTGGCCGGCACGGTGCCCTGGACGAGGAATCCGGTCACCGCGTTGTCGATGCAGGTGTTGCCCTCGCCGTAGGAGCCGTGGCCCACGCCGTTGCGCGTGACCAGCACGGCCGACGGCAGCTGCTGTGCCATCCACTGCGCGTACTGGTACGGCGTCGCATTGTCGCCGGTGCCGCCGATGACGACCAGGGGCGGGGCGCCCGCGCCGGTGAAGTCGATCTGGGGGGCGGGCTTGGTCGTCCAGACGGTACAGATCAGCCCGGGGCCCATGTACTTGCCGAAGATGGGCGACGCCTGCTCGTCCTTCGTCCACTGGTTCCAGGCGTCCTGAATGCCCTTGTCACCCGCGTCCAGGCATGCGATCGCCGGGAAGCTGAGCGCCAGCGAGCCGTACGTCCCATCGTCTTGGCGNCCCTCCAGCGCATCGGCCGCGGCCAGCAGGTACTGCCCGTTGCCCTGGCGCAGCACGTACGCCAGCGAGTACTCCAGGCTGTGGTAACCCTGCGTGCCCAGGTACATGTACAGCGCGATGCCGTTGATCGCCTGCGACTGCGTGAGCACGCGGTCGCCGACCTTGATCGGGTTGCCGTCCAGCTTGACGAGGATGTCGACGATCGCGTTGATCACCTCGCTCTCCGAGCTGCCCAGATACCCCTTGCACTCGGAGTCGGCCGCGCACCACTGCGCGAACTTGTGCAGCGCCAGCTCGAAGCCGGCCGACTGCGACACCGACTCGTTGTCGGTGATGTTGACGGCCGCGTCGAGCACCATGTGCCCCGCGTGCTCGGGGTACAGCTGCGCGTACACCGCGCCGATGAACGTGCCGTAGCTGGTGCCCAGGTAGTTGAACGACGAATCGCCGAGCAGTCGGCGGATCATCTCGAAGTCGTAGACCGCCTCGATCGTGCTGATGTGGTCGAGCAGCGCACCCGACCCCTGGCGGCACTGCTGCGCGAACGTCTTGACCCCGGCCAGCAGCGCGTCGCGCTCGGCCTGCGTCTCGGGCGACCAGTCGAGGTCGTAGTACGCCAGCGTCTGGTCGGCGGTGCCGCACTTGACCGGCGTCGACTCCCCCGATCCGCGCGGATCGACGCCCACGATGTTGTACTGCTCCAGGCCCTTGGTGTCGAACTGCGTCACGTAGTCCTGCGCCGAGCCGCCCGGCCCGCCCGGGTTGATGAACAGGTCGCCCAGCGCCGGGGTCTTGGTGGCCGGCAGGCGCTTCATCTTCAGCGTGATCGCCTGGGCGTCGGGGTTGTGCCAGTCCAGCGGCGCGAGGACGGACGCGCACTGCGTCGGCAGCGACTTGCCCTCGTTGTCGGTGCCCTGGCCGGTGCTCGGGCAGTCCGTCCACGTGACCTTCTGGGCCAGATAGCCCGCGATGCCGTTGCCGGGTGCGGCGACCTCGCCGGGCACCTTGACGTCCGGAACCGGCCCGATCTGGCGGTCGGGCGACGGGAAGTCCGTGTACAGCTTCGTGGGCGTGGGCAGCGGGAAGTCGGACGTCCCGGTGCCGGACGGCGACGTCACGCTCACCGGCGGCGTCACCGCGCTGGACGACACCGAGGCCGTCGGGGTCAGCGGCACTTTGGCCAGCACGGAACACCCGGACAGCGCCAGGCTGGCGGTGAGCAGGCATGCCAAAGCGAGGACGGACGGACGGAGGGTGTGCGGCATTGCTCCTGCCTAACGATGACGACCGCTCAGCACTGCCCCCGCGGAGCGGTGACCACACCGGGCGGAATGGACGGGCCCGTTGAGCCGCCGCTGCCAGAGCCGCTGCTCGATGCCACAGTAGCAGTCCCCGTTGAGGTCGGCGTCGCTGCGCCGCTTGTTTGTGCACCGGTGGACGGAGAGGGCGTCTGCCCGGGAATCGGCGTATCGGTCGCCAGCGCCGTCCAGATGGGCGCGTCGGCGTTCGGCACCAGCACCACGTTGGCGCCGTCGCCGGCGTCTTGGATCGGGATCGTCGTGAACGTCAGGTCGCTCGTCGAGAAGTTGCGCAGCGAGTACGCGAAGCCGGCCATGTCGGCGATGCTGCCCATATGGGGGTCGGTCGTCACCGCGTCGGCCACCGAGCCGAGGAAGTTGTACAGGGTGTCGATGTTGGTCAGCAGGTTCATACCCATGACCTTCTTGGCGACCGCATCGAACAGCGCCTGCTGGCGCTGGATGCGCATCAGGTCGGACCCATCGCCCAGCCCCTGGCCCTTGCGGGCACGGGCGTAGTTGGTGGCGGTGTCGCCATCCAGCGTGACCAGGCCGGCGGGCAGGCTCAGGTTGTTGGCGTCGGGCGACTTCACCGCGCACCACAGGTACAGCTGGACGCCGCCGATGGCGCTGACGATCTGCGCGAACCCGGCGAAGTCGATGACGACGTAGTGATCGATGGACACGTTGCTCATCGCCTCGACCGCACGGATGGTGCAGGCCACGCCCGAGGCCAGCGTTCCCTTGCTGCCCGAGGACGCGTACGCGAACGCCGAGTTGAACTTCTGGCGGGTGTAGCCGGCCTGCGGGATCAGCGTGCCGTCCGGGTACACGCACTGCGGGATCGTGATCAGCGTGTCCCGCGGGATCGACACCACCTGCACCCGGGTGCGGTCGGCCGAGACGTGCAGGATGAACGTCGTGTCGGAGCGCTGGCCGTCGTCGGTGTCGTTGGAGACGGACGAGTTGGCGCCCGCGCGCGAGTCCGAGCCGATGACCAGGATGTTCTGCGCCTGCCCGGCGAACGGGTCACCCACCGAATGCTGCTGGACGGCGCTGGCCACGACCGGGGGACGGTTGTTGGGCAACATGCCATCGACGCTGGCCCGGTCGATGCGGTTGTTGAGCTTGTTGTAGAACAGCGCCACCAAGCCGGCCGTCACCAGGGCGACGCAGAGCACGATGATGAGGACGACCTTGGCCTTCCAGTGCTTGCCGTGCGGACGCTTCGGGCCCTTCCCGGGCTTGTCGGACGGTATTTCGGCCTGTGGGACGTCTGCGGCCGTCGAGCCGGACGCATCGGCACCGGCCAGCCGCTGCAGCGCCGGGCTCAGGCCCGCGGCGG
>WRGV01000113.1 GCA_009787035.1 Propionibacteriaceae bacterium
CAGCCGTTCCGGGCGGCGGAACGCCGACAGCCCGCGTGCCAGATCGTGGCCGAGCGACGACGCCTCCACCTGCAGCGTCTCGTGGTGCTGCTTCTGGGCATCCACCCAGGCCCGGGTGCGGAGCCGTCCGACCACGACCACCGGATCGCCCTTGTGGACGCTGTCACGCACGTGCCGGGCCGTCCGGCGGGCCACGCTGACCCCGATCCACGTCGTCTCGGCATCGCCCCACCCGTCGCCCTTGCGCACCCGGGGCGTGCAGCCCAGGCGGAACCGCGCGTAGCAGTACCCGTCGCCTTCGATGAACTCCACGTCGCTGCCGACATAGCCAGACAGCGCCACCTGTGCCTCCATGCTTGCTCCTTCGTTCACGGGCCGTCCGCCCCAGCGGCGCCCTGTGCTTCCTTCACCCCCAATCTGTCTGGGCGCGAGGGCGGCCGACCGCAGACTTTGTGCACCTGTGGACAGTTCCTCGATGGGCACCCGGTTGTGGATACGCGCACCAGCGCGCTGGTTGCCCGGGCGCACGCCACCCACGGCAAGCAACACTGCTTGTCAGGTAGCAATTGGCGCTAGTGCATGTTCAGGTAGTCGAGCAGCTCGGCGCGCTTGTGGATGCCCATCTTGTCGTAGATGTGTTGGATGTGCGTGTTGACCGTGTGCACCGAGATGACGAGCTTCTCGGCCACCGCCGCGGCCGTGTACCCGTGCCCGAGCATGGACACGATCTGCGTCTCGCGCTCCGACAGCCGAAACTCCTCGGCCGTGCGCTCGACCATCGTCGTCCATTCCGACGCGGCCTGCGGGCTGCGGGCCAGATCGTTGATCGTGTACTCCTGGCGCACCAGCGGAATCAACAGCCCGGCCAGGATCGCCGCGAAGATCATGGACGTCGGGGCGGTGAGCATCTGCAGCCAGTCGGACGTGCGCTCGTACGTCAGCGCGAGCGCGTTGCCGAGCAGGATGCCCAGCCGAATCGCGACGGCGCTGACGCCGAACGCCGTGGCCGCCGGCACATAGCCCGCGAGCGTCAGCCGGGCCATATACATGATCAGCAGCACCTCGAAGGCGGACGACACGGCCAGCGCCAACAGGAATGCGGCGAAATCGTCACGAGCCCCGAGCGCGCACATCAGACACGCGATGATCGCGAAGAACAGCAGCCATGGGAAGAACCGGAAGACCGTCGGATGCCACGGCAGCATGCGCTGCACCACGCCGATCGCCATCACGAACACCGCCCCGATGGCCACCCCCATCGTGAAGCTGCGCCCGACGCCGTCCAGATCCACCCACGGCACGATCGCGACGGTGAAGTAGCTGGCCACCGCCGCGACGAACGAGATGAACCCGACCGTCACGATCGTGAACAGCCCCTGCAGCCCGGTCTTGCGAGGCAGGACGGCGGGGAACGGCTGGACGGGCGCCCGGGTCCAGCTGAGCGCCAGCAGCAGGCCCGACAGCAGCGGCATCAGCGAAACGACCACGGGCGAGATCACGCCCGGGGCGAAGTAGGCGATGCCGATGCTGACCAGCATGGTGATGCCGTAGACGGGGGCGATGTGACGCATCCCGAAGCCGGAACGCTGGCAGGCGTGCCGCTCACCCCACAGCACCCACAGCAGGCCGGCGGACATGCCGGCCAACGCGCTGGCGCCGATCGTCACGCCCCGGCCGGTCACGGGCGCGCCGAGCGTGGCCAGCAGCGTCGCGGCACAGCCGACCGCCCCCGCGGCCACGGGCAGGCCGCGATGGGGCGGCAGGTGCCCCGTCCGTCCCAGCACGACGGCGAGCAGGCCCACCGTCACCACGGTGCCGGCCAGCGCCGTCAGCCAGCTGAACGTCACGCGGTCGTCCAGCAGAAACGTGCCCGGCCAGGTCGTCGGCACGAACCACAGGCACGAGTGCCACGCGAGCACGAGCGTCAGGCCCAGGTACTTCAGATACGGGCCGGCGACGATCCGGGTCACGAACCCGGAGCCGCTCATGCGGTTCATCTGCACCTCCCTACGCCCCAGGACGGGAAGGCTCGCCTACCCGTACCGATACTCGACCCCCATCGTCGCCGCCGGGTACCTCCAGCTCGCGACGATACCGCCCCCTGCAACAATGCGGCACGTGCCGCACTCCAGACAGCCAGCAAAGTCAACATGCTGGCTGCCATCCGCGTCAAGCTTGTACAGCCCGGCCGGGCAGGCCCGGACGAGTTCGCCGAACGCCCGGGCATCGGGGTGCTCCACCAGCTCGATGTGGGGATTGCCCTCGTCCACCTCGTACTTGTTGAGCCCCAGATAGGCGTCCACGTTGACCGTGATCGGCTTGAGCGGAGTGACCTTCGTGATCGTGCTCACAGCGCCCGCACCCCCTTCCAGATGTCCTTGCCCAGATTGACCAGCCCGGGGCGCTTCACCACGGGCCACACCGCCTTGCGCAGCGGGACGAGCGGCGTCCCATCGACCAGGAACATCTGGCGCATGACATCGCGCGCCAGCTCCGGATACACCTGGAACATCCGCGGCGTCGTCTCCATGAAACCGGGGAACGCCCGCAGCGTGTGCAGATCACGCAGGACGAAGCTGTCGCCCAGCGCCCGCTCGTACCCCGCCAACCCGGCGGCGGACGTGTCGCCGCTCGCCAAGGCCACCGCGGCGGCCCGTCCCGCCTCGGCGCCCGCGGCGATCGCCAGATCCATGCCGCGCACGGTGTAGCCGAGGTTGAGGCACATCATCGCCGACTCGCCGGCGAGCAGCACGCCGTCGCCCACCAGAGGAGGCATCGAGTCCAGGCCGCCCTCGGCGACCAGGTGCCCGCTGTGCTCCACGACGGTGCCGCCCGCGATGACGGGGGCGACCACCGGGTGGTGCTTGAAGTCCTCCAGCATCTGATAGACCGGCACATCGGCGCGGACGATGTCGTCCACGGTCACCACCAGGCCCAGCGAGATCGTGTCCTTGTTGGTGTAGCAGAACCCGCCGCCGGCCCGGCCGTGCGTGGCATCGCCCATGAACAGCCAGGCGGCACCCTCGTCATCGGCGCACGCGAACCGATCGCTGATCACCTGCTGTGGCAGCTGGATGACCTGCTTGATGCCGACCGCCACCGCGCTTCTGGACGGACGCGGTGCGCCCACGGCCTGGTCTGCCAACAGCGAGTTGACGCCGTCGCACAGCACCACGACATCCGCGGTGATCTCGTCACCGCCGGCCTGGACGCCGGTGACGCGCGATCCGTCCTTCAGCAGCTGCTCGACCGCAATGCCGTTGATGTACTGCGCCCCGGCCTCTTCGGCCTTGCTCGCCAGCCACGGGTCGAACCGCGCCCGCAGCACGGTGTACGACTCGACCGCGGGCTCGCGCATGCGCTCATCGGCGTACTCGACGCTCACGCCGGCATCCGGGGCCAGCATCGAGATGCGCTCGCGCACGACGCGGCGCTCCAGCGGCGCATCGGTGCGGAAGTCGGGGAACACCTTGGCCAGCGAGTGCGTGTACAGCCGCCCGCCCGAGACGTTCTTCGCGCCGCAGAAGTTGCCGCGCTCGACCACCAGCACGCTGTGGCCGGCGCTAGCCAGCTCGTATGCGGCCACGGGCCCGGCACAACCCGACCCGACGACGATGGCATCGAAATCAGCCATGGCCGTTCTCCTTTCCTAGGTTTTTTGAGGAAGATTCCAGTGAACTTGCTTGTGACAGCGACAATCCTCGCGTCTCGGGTGCCATGGCGACCGACATGACCAGCGCGACGACGATCAGCCCGCAGCCGATCAGCATCGTCGGGCCCACGCCGTGGGCGGAGAGGAACAGCGGCATCGCGTACGTCGAGATCACCACGCCGATGCGGCTGATCGCGATGGCGACGCCGACGGCCGTGGCACGCACCGGCGTCGGAAACAGCTCGTTGGGGTACAGCCACTGCAGGATGCCGGGGCCGCCCGAGAAGAAGGCGTAGACGGCGAATGCGGCGATGATGACGCCGATCGGGGCGGCCGGCGCCACGCCCGGGATCAGCAACCCGACGGCCATGAGCGCCAGGCTGCCGATCAGCAGCGGGCGGCGCCCCATCGAGTTGAGCCAGAACATCGCCGGCACCGACCCGATCAGGAAGAACAGGCTGACCAGCGTCTCACCCAGTACCGAATCCCGTCCTTGGCCCAGGCCGAACGCGGCCACGATGCTCGGGCCGAACGTGTACATCGCGTACATCGGCACCACCTGGCACAGGATCAGCACGCCCAGATACACGATCCGGCCGAGGTATCCGCGCCGGAAGACGGGCCGAAAGCCCAGCCGGACGGGCTGCTCGTCGTCCAGATCCACCTGGTCGCCGAAGACGCGGCCGACCACGCGGCGGGCCTCGTCCAGACGCCCCCGCTGGGCGAGCCAGCGCGGGGATTCGGGAATGTCGTGGCGNCCGATGAACAGCACGACGCACGGGACGATGGCGCTGCCCAGCATCCAGCGCCACCCGTTCGGCGTGGTGTACAGCACGAAGCCCACCACGGCCGCCGCCGTCGCACCCAAATACCAGGCCGCCGAGACGATGCCCATGCCGATGGCCCGCTGCTTGCGCGGGGTGAACTCGGCGATCAGCGACGTCGCGATCGGGTAGTCGGCGCCGATGAACAGCCCGAGAAGCAGCCGCAGGACGACCAGCTCACCGGCATGCCCGACGAACGCGCTGGCCAGCGAGATGATCCCGATCGCCGACACGTCGACCAGGAACATCACGCGCCGTCCGAGGCTGTCGGTGACCCGTCCGCCGAGCAGCGAGCCGAAGAAGATGCCCGCCAGGGACGCCGCGCCGATCAGCGCCGCATCCCTGGCCGACAGCTTCAACGCCGTCGTCATCCCGCCCAGCGCCACGCCGACGATGGACAGGACATACCCGTCCATGAACGAACCACCACTGGAGAAGAACCCGATCTTCTTCAGAAAATAGTTCATCGGCGCATCGTCGATGGCGTGAGCGCCGGCGGGCATGACGCTCACTTCCATTCGATGATGCCCCAGTTGAGATGCGGCTTGGCGCTCGGATCGTCCGTGTCGACGAGCTGGAACCGCGCCTCGTGGTCGCCGACCTGCCACAGCTTGGTCGTCAGCGTCTCACCGGGGTGCACCGGGGACGTGATGCGCGTCTTGAACCGGGTGAGCCGCTCCGGCTGCTCGGGGATGTACGTCGAGATGAAGTGGCGCATGACGACGCCGGCGTAGCTGATCGCGTGCAGGATCGGACGGGGCTCGCCGTTGGCGGCCGCGTAATCCCAGTCGATGTGCTGCGGGTGGAAGTCGCCGGACAGGCGGTAGATCAGCGCCTGGTTGAACGGGATCGTCTCGACGACCTCGGCGTCGGCCGGGCGGTCGGGCATGTCGACGATGTCCTTCGGCGGCTTCGGGCCGCCCCAGCCGCCGTCGTAGATCAGGCAGTCCCAGCTCTCGTTGGTGAACAGCAGGTTGTGGTCGGCGTCGTACGTGTCGCCGATGTGCTGGGCCAGCAGGCCCTTGCCCTCGCCGCGGTCGTACAGGCCCTCCAGGCGCACCATCGTCTCCAGGTGATCGCTCATCTTCGTGATCGGCTGGTGGAACCGGATGTCGAAGCCCCAGTGCAGCGAGCCCGCATAGTTGTAGCCGTAGTCGATCGTGCGCGTGACCTCGCTGTCGACGATCAGCATCGCGCCGAACATCGGCAGCACCTTGAGCTGCGGCTTGCGCTCGTCGTGCTCGTTGAGGTACATCAGGTCGGTCTTGCCGTCGATGCCGGCCCCGCACCCCAGCGCGAACAGCTCCAGGTCAGCGAACGTGTAGTCGCGCACGAACGGGCCGAACGTCTGTCCGACCATCTCGGTCTTGATAGTTCCCATGTGAATCCTTTCAGTTAGTGCATCTTTGCTTGTCAAAAGCGAATTTCAATGGAGAAGCCGCTTTTCGATCTTCATGCTGGCCGTCCGGGGGAAGCCGTCGACGATCTCGACGACGCCCGGCACCTTGTACGCGGCCAGGTGTTCGCGGCAGTACGCCTGGACGCCCGCCTCGTCCAGCCCCGCGCCCGCCGTGAGCTGGACGAAGGCCTT
>WRGV01000114.1 GCA_009787035.1 Propionibacteriaceae bacterium
CAAGATGATCACTGTGGTCGAATCGGGGGGCGTCAATGGATCACCAATAACAAAGTACCTCCCACCTTCATCACAACTCACAAGTGTCTTGACAATATGGTCATTGATGTCCCATTCAGCACTGGTCAAATCGCTGCGCAACTGAGAGAATATCTGAGTGAACGTTGCCATGATATGCGTATAATCTTGCTGAGGTAGCTCCGGAGGATTCTTCTTCTCAACATACTCAGCCTTATCGGCCAGGTCGCCAACGAGCTGCGCCATCAGTCCCACACTGCCCGCAACCGGAGCAGCCTCCGGTTGAATCGTCCCAACAATGATAGCCATTTGGGCAACGAACTTCGAGAAGTTTTTGGCGATATCGAGCAGTTGCTCCCAGTCTATTCCGCCCCCAGCATCCGGATTGCGAGCATAACTGCTGAGAGACGCAGTAGTGTCCGCAATTGTCTGCATCACATTCGCACGCGCCTGTTCCCACAGAGCATCCTCACCTTTAATATAGCCATAGACAAACCAAGTCACGAGGCAATATAGATTCACCACATACTCATCGAGCGGATCAAAATAGTTATTCCGAAAAGCCGCTAGCGCATTCGACGACCACACAGCAAGCTCTGAACGAACATTAGAGAAGTTGTGTTCGAGGTCCAGCGAATAGGTCAACTGCAACACCGGGCTCCACGTGCTGTACTGTGAGGTAGACATCGTTGAGCCACCTTCTTGCGCAACAACGCCCCCGCACTGGCGCGCAAGGCTGTTGGCTGCCGCCTCAAGGCATCTGATTGCGTCATCAAAACAGCCCTCTTGCGGAACATCACACAACCCGCCCACAGCGTCCGCGATATCGCTAAAGCAGGCGGAAACCTCGGCTGCGATGGCAACACCCGTCTGCTGGAGCCCCGGAATGTCATTGTACGTGACACCCTGCTCCACACGTAAGACCGGAGAGATCCACCCCCCGTAAGGGCTGATGCGCGAAACGATGAGCACCATTCTGCCGGTGAGCTCGACACCTTGAGACTCCAACGTGGTGAGATCCGAATCGTACGCCACCCCCACAGCGCCACTCGGAGCCAGAAAGCACGTATAGGCATCGTCATTCTCATCCAGGGTGAACCCCAGCTCCACCATGCGCGCATCAATGGCCGCCTGACGAAGGTCATCGATAGCATTTTGAACGTCGTCATACGGCCGCGGATCAGACACGCAATACTCCTTGCACTCGTTACATTGCAGTGCATGAGCGTAGGTCCTTCGCCGAGGGTGCGAGCGACTTATACCGCAGTCCGGGGATTGACTCACTGTCATCAGTACGCTGTAAGCATAGCTCTCATGCCGCCGGCACGACAACACCCATTCCCCCGCTACACCCCGGTTTGGACGCGCGCGTTGCCGCACCGCACGCCGGATACATGGTTGGATGGAGGCATGTCCGCTACCGCATCGTCCGTCCTCACGTCGGCGGTGTGGCGCGGGGGCATGCTGACCGACGAGCACCTGGAGGTGCCGCCGGCCCCGCGGTCTGATGCCGAGCCCGGACGGCTGGCCTGGATCGACCTGTGCGCCCCGACGCATGAGCAGCTGGCTCAGTTGGCCCAGCTTGGCATCGACGAGCACGCGCTGGAGGATGCGCTGGCACCCGGGGAGCGCCCCAAGGCCGTGCGCTACGACGGGTACACGTTCACGTCCGTCTATGCCGTGCGGCTGGACGGGCACAACGCCTCGCGGCTGGACGCCAGCCGCATCTCGACGCTGTCGCTGCCGGGCTGCCTGGTGACCATCCGGCGCGACGACAGCTTCGACATGACGGCCGTCGTGCGGCGCTGGGCCGAGGACGCCGACCTCGTGCATTTCGGCGTGCCCGGGCTGCTGCACGGGCTGCTCGACACCGTCGTCGACCAGCAATTCGACGTGCTGCAGCAGCTGGACGACGAGCTGGAGTCGCTCACCGACGTGCTGTTCGCCGATAACCCCGACCTGGACGGGCTGCAGCGGCGCATGTTCGCCACCCGGCGTGACCTCGTGCGCCTGCGCCGGGTCGTCACACCCATGCGCGACGTCGTGGCCACGCTGATGCGCGAGACCATGCTCGCCACCGTGCGCGGGCGCCTGCGCCGCGACGGCACCGGCACGTCGCTGATGAGCTACTACGAAGACCTCAACGACCACGTGCTGCGCGCAGCCGAGTGGTGCGACGACCTGCGCGACCTGGTCGCCAGCGTCTTCGACACCAACCTCTCGCTGAACGACAAGCGCATGAACGAGATCATGAAGAAGCTGACCTCGGTCGCCGCCATCCTGGCCGTGCCCACGCTCATCAGCGGGTGCTACGGCATGAACGTGATCTTCCCCGGCGTCAACACCGTCGCCGGCTTCGCGGTCGCCGCCACCCTCATCGTCGTCGGCGTCGTCGTGCTCTTCATCGTCTTCCGCCGCAAAGACTGGCTCTAGGCACAAAGATGGCATTTACAAGGCACGATACCGCGAACCTCAAGATTCGCGATCGTTGAAGTCGAAGATCCGCCAGGACAGACGACGGCCGGGGGCCGTCCACAGACAGCACCCCGGCCGGTCGTCGCGAAACCTACGCCTCCTGCGTGGCCTCCTGCGCACGGGTGCGACCGCGATACAGGAAGGGCACGAAGAAGCCCAACACGATGACGATCAGGATGCCAAGCCCCGCACCACCCCAAACACTCTGGTTGATGTGCAACGGCTTGAACAGGAAACCAATCCAGCGGAGCCAGCTGATCGAAGGCGCGCCCTGCAGACCCCAGCCGATGACCGTCAGCACGGCCATGCCGCCGACGGCGATCCAGTTGACCGAGCCGTAACGGCCGGTGGGCTTGTAGAGCGCCTTGTCGTCGTAGTCCTTGCGGCGCAGCACCATGTCGCCGAAGAAGATGCCGGCCCAGGCCGAGATCGGCACGCCCACGACAGACAAGAACGCCATGAACGGACCCGAGAAGTTCGGGGCGAACCACACGATGGCGATCGTGCCGATGAACATGATCACGCCGTCCACCAGCGAGCCCTGCCAGCGCTTGACCGGTAGGCCGATCGTCAGCAGCGTCAGGCCCGACGAGTAGATGTCCATCACGGCACCCGACACCAGGCCGCCGACGGCGACCAGCACGAACGGGATCAGGTACCAGGTGGGCAGAATCGTCGCCAGGGCGCCAATCGCGTCGTTGCCGATGTCGGTGCCCAGCTTCGAGCTCGCACCACCGGGCTGCGAGGCAACCAGCAGCAGGCCGAAGATCACCAGGATCACCGGAGCAATCGAGGCACCGAACGTGGTCCAGAACACGACGCCCTTGCCGGACGCCTTGCGCGGCAGATAGCGCGAATAGTCGGCGGCCGAATTGACCCACCCCAGGCCCAGCGCCGTCATGATCATCACCGTCGCACCGATCATCGACTGCGTCGAACCGTGAGCGACGGAGCCAACCGCACTCAGGTGGATGTGGCTGCTGGACGCGATCATGTAGCCGACCGTGATGATGCCCAGGATGATCGTCAACCAGGTCTGGATCTTCATGATGAAGTCGAAGCCCAAGACGCCGCCGCCCACGATCAGTGCGATCACGATGATGAAGGCGATGATCTTGACGGCGTTGTCGTCGGCGCCCGTCCACAGCCGTTCGATGACCGTCGCGGCCGCCTCGGTGGCGAGTACGACCAGCATCGTCTCCCAGCCGACCAGCAGGACCCACGAGATGACGCCGGGGAAGCCGTTGCCGCGCACGCCGAAGGCCGCGCGCGACAGCACCAGCGTGGGCGCCGAGCCGCGCTTGCCAGCCAGCGAAATGGCGCCGACGAGCAGGAAGCTCAGCACCGTGCCGACAATGGCCGCGATCGTGGCCTGCCAGAAGCTGATGCCGAAGTCAAGCGCGTACGCGCCGTACGCCACCGACAGCACGGACACGTTGGCCGCGAACCACGGCCAGAACAGCGACCGCGGCTTGCCCTTGCGTTCCGATTCCTCGATGACGTTGATGCCGTTGGTCTCGATCTCGAAGACCGACGGCTTGACCGGGGCTGCCGGCTCACTCGTCGTGGTGCTCATCGAGCATTCCTTTCATCAAGAGTTGTTCCTTTCTGGAATCCTGTGACGCCGCCGGTGTGACGCCGTCGGGGGTGGGTCGTTGGGGTTTCAGTCCTCTGCGAGGATGCTGCGCAGCAGGGGGCCGACACGACGCGCCGAGGCCTCGGCGATCGCCACGACCTCGTCCGGGTCGATGGCCTCGCCGGTCGCCTCGTGCGCCGTCACGATCGACAGCGCGAGCAGCTTGCAGTCGAACTCGCGGGCCGCGATGGCCTCCAGCACCGTCGACATGCCGACGACATCGGCGCCCATGACGACGGCCATGTGCGCCTCGGCGGCCGTCTCGTAGTACGGCCCGGGGAACATCGCGTACACGCCGGTGACCAGGGACGGATCCAGCGCCAGCGCGCGGGCGCGCAGCTGCGGGTCGTACGTGTCGGTCAGATCGACAAATCGGGCCCCCACCAGCGGGGACACCATCGAAAGATTCAGGTGGTCGGTCAGTGCGACGATCTGGCCGAGCGGCCATTCGGGGTGGAACGAGCCGTTGGCGTTGGTCAGGACGATCCGGCGCGCACCCAGCGCCGCCAGCGTCCGGACGCCGTGCACGACCGGTTGCGCGCCGTGGCCCTCGTAGTAGTGCGTCCGTCCGGACAGCACCAGCACGTCGCGGCCCGACCAGCAATAGTGCAGGATCTGGCCCGCATGCCCCGGCGCGATGGGCGCCAGGAAGCCGGGCACGTCACCCGTCGCCGCCTCGTGCAGCGGGGTGCCCCAGGCCTCGCGCGCCGGGCCCCAGCCCGAACCCAACACGATGCCGCCGAACACCTCGCCCAGCCCAAACTGCTGCCGCAGCCAATCCGCCGCCTGGTTAGCCGTTTCGTAGGCGTCCACAGCCATGATCCCCACCTCGTCGTGTGATGTGGACCGCTCCACCCGCGATCCAGCTGTCTTATCCTAGGGCCGACGCAGGCGATTGTGCGGACGAATCGCGCAAATCGGCTCATCGAATGGTCGAGACCGCAGGTGTCGCCACTGCTGACAACACCGAGGCGGCGTGGACGGGATGCTTACCCGGTGATGGATCGCTGCGCCGCGGCGCGCAGCTGCCGCACCATGGCGTCCGGATCCTGCGCCGAATACACCGCCGAGCCGGCCACGAACACGTCCGCACCGGCCTGCGCGCACCGCTCGATGGTCTCCAGTGAAACCCCGCCGTCCACCTGCAACGCCACCTGCGCGCCGCTGGCGGCGATGGCCGCCCGCGTGCGCCGGATCTTCGGCAGCATGACGTCCAGGAACTTCTGCCCGCCGAAGCCGGGCTCGACGGTCATGACGAGCACCATGTCCACTTCGGACAACAGATCGGCGTACGGCTCGATCGGCGTGGCCGGGCGCAGCGCCAGGCCCGCCCGGGCCCCCAGGTGCCGCAGCTCGCGGGCCAGCCGGATCGGCGCGCGGGTCGCCTCGACGTGGAACGTCACCGACGCCGCCCCCAGGTCGGCGTAGCCCGGCGCCCAGCGGTCGGCGTCCTCGATCATGAGGTGGATGTCCAGCGGCGTGCTCGTCGCCTTGAGCAGCCCCTCGACCACGGCGGGCCCGAGCGTCAGGTTCGGGACGAAGTGGTTGTCCATCACGTCGACATGGATCATGTCGGCGCTCGGCACGCGGGCGACCTCGTGCGCCAGATCGGCGAGGTTCGCATTCAGGACGCTGGGTGTGATCTGCATAGCCACGCCTCGATTCTACGAGCGCCGAGCCCGCTCAGCGCCGCGGCAGGCGCAGCAGGGCCAGGAACATCGCGTCGGTGCCGTGGCGGTGCGGCCACAGCTGGACGAAGCGGGCGTCCGTCGCCGCGGCCACATTCGGCACGCCGGGCAGGAAGCTGGGGGCGTCCAGAATCTCGGCGCCGCAGCGGGCCGCAGCGGGCGAGACGATGGCGGACGTCTCGTCCGGGTGGGGCGAGCAGGTGGCGTAGGCGACGATGCCACCGGGCCGGGCGGCGGCGAGCGCGGCG
>WRGV01000115.1 GCA_009787035.1 Propionibacteriaceae bacterium
CCCACGACAGGGCCGGCTCGGCGACGACGATCAGGTCGTCGCGGTAGCCGAGCTCGACCCACAGCGCCTCGGCACGCTCGGCGGGGAAACCCGACACGATGCGATCCACCAGCGTGCTGCAAAACAGGTTGTCCGACTCGATCCAGCCCGCCAGATCGTCGCCCAATCCGAAGTCGGCAACGCACGACAGCACGCAGCGCTTCAGCTGCGCGGCGTTGTCGTCGATGAGCTCGCAGGGCAGCACGAGGAAGCCCGGCAGGCCGCGGGCGAAGCGCCGGGCCATCAGGTGTGCCAGCTTCGCGGGGAAGCCGCGCGGCGGCACCGTCGCCGCCGTGTCGCGCGGATCGATCGCGATGCCGGCCTCGGTGGTGTTCGACACGATGGTGCCCGTGTGCGGGTCGTCCGCCAGCGCGAGGAAGTCGTCCCAGGCCCGGTACGGATCGACGGTCGCGGTGACGACATCGATGATGCGGTGCTCGCGCACGCCCAGGCCCTCGGTCACCACGGTGTACAGGCGGTCTTGCCGTTCCAGCGCGTCCACGTGGCCGCCGGGGCGGGGCTGGACGATCGCGATGCCGCCATCGAACAGGCCAGCGTCGTCGGCCTGCTGCACCTGCGGCCCGAGAAACCCGCGCAGGAAGTTGCCCTCGCCGAACTGGATGATGCGCGTCGGCCGCGCCGGTGCCGCGACCATCCGCCGGCCCATCTGCATCATCGCGCACCCCCGCCCGACGGTTCGTGACCTGGCCACCAGCGCCAGATGATTCACCCTAGCCCGGCCGGGACGCGTCGGTTGCCGATTCCGCGGCATCGATGCGCCGCAGTTCGCCCAGCCACGTGGCGACCGAGCTCTTGATGCTTGCCCGGTCGGGATCGGGCACGCCCTTCACCGACCGTTCGATGGCCTGGTACATCTTTTCGCGCAGCTGCGCCGGCGTCATGGCGGGATGCACGAAGCCCGGCAGGTCGGATTCGTGGTAGGCCCCACGGTCGTCCAGCCGCACGCACCACTGCGGGCCGTGGACGCCGTCGTCGGGATCGTGCCAGGTGACCACGCCGTCGGCCAGCAGAGCGTCTGGGCGGTCATACCAGTCGCGATCAGGCTCGTACAGATGGACGCGCAGACCCTCGCGCAGCGCGATCCGGTTGCCGTCGGAGTCGATCACCAGTTCGTCGTGCGACAGCGGCTGCGGCGAATCCAGGCCGATGCAGTTGAAGTCCCAACGCACCCGCGGCCTGTCCATACCGCAAGCGTACCGGCCCGGTGCCCATTGGAGGCCGGCCTCAGCCTCAGTCGGTGAGGACGGCGCTGCGACCCGCCCACTGGGCGTCGCGGGCGGCCTGCCACAAGAAGTCGGCGACGTCGGCCCGGCTGATCCGGGGCGAACCGTGCATCTGGATGCGCGCCTGCGCGCGGTAGGTGCCGCGGGCCGGACCGTTGGTCAGTGTCGTGGGGTACACGATCGTCCAGTCCAGGTCCGACGCCCGCAGGGCCTTCTCCCCCTCCGCCTTGTCGGCGTAGATCGCCCGCAGCACGGTCGCATACGCGATGCGCTCCAGGAATGACGCGTCGCGCAGCGTGTCTGCGACGCCGAACGACGACATCCACACCAGCCGCTTCACGCCCGCCCGCTGCGCCGCGGTGACGACCGCCTGCGCGGCCGCGCTGAAGAGCCCGTCCGGACGGACCGACCTTCCGCGCCCCAGCGTGGCGATCACCGCATCCTGCCCCTCCATGACCCGCTGGACGTCGTCCACCACGGTCGCATCGCCCGGGACAACGGCGATGCGATGGGCGACGTCCTCCAGCGCCTGCGGATGCCTGGCCAGCACGGTCACTTCGTCGTCGGCGTCCAGCGCGCGGCTCAGTACGCAGCGTCCGGTCGGCCCGGTCGCCCCCAACAGCAACAGCTTCACAACCCATTCCTTCCGGGGACCTGCCACATTGCAGGGCGGGCCTTGACCCGCAATGACCGCCATAGACAGTTGATCCCGGTGCCTCGTCTCACATCCGGCAACGCCACCCCCAACGCTGCCGGCGAAGACGAAACACCGGGAATCAACCACCTCCCGGGGCCATCCATCAGGTGGGTCGGACACGACGGGGATGCCCGACCCCCCTGATGGATGGCCCCGAACACCATCACACACTCAACGCATCACGGCCCCGGAAGGGACCGCCTGTGACCACGGCCAGCGGACAGACATTCGCCGAACCGCCGCCGATCAGCAGGACGCTGAGCACGACCAGCACCACCCCCAGGGGGATGGCCACATGCACCACGAACAACACGATGCCGACCACGATGAAGACCAAGCCGACTACGACGCGCAGCCCGCGCCCCACGGGACGGGCCATGAAGCGGGCGAGAGTCATGAGAGGGGCTCCAATCTGATCATATGGCCGGACATTTCCTCCTCCTCGGCCGCCTGCGCACAGCTTTCGCAGCGGCCGTTGAGGACGATACCGTCACGGACGAGGTTGCGGCCCAACTGGGCCTGGATGGCCGCGATCGTGCTCTCGGGCAGCTGGATATCCATCAGCCCGCCGCAGCTCGTGCAGGCGAAGTGGTCGTGCGTGTGCGGATTGGCGTCGAGCATCAGCTGGCGTCCATCCGACGGTGCAAGCCCGATCTCACCGCGCTCCAGCAACCGGGCCGTGATGCGGTGCACAGCCTGTACTGACAGCGTCGGCATGGTCGGATGCAGGACCGCGTACAGCGTCATGTTCGTCGCATGACGCAGTTCGCGCAGTGTCTTGAGCACTGCATCGGTCTGCATCGTTGGCATGCCTCCACTGTAGGGTTAACGATTCACCGTTGTCAACGGTTATCAGCAAACTCGTCCACCTTTTTTCGTGGAACATCCACGCCGCTCCCCCGTGCGGCAGATCGCCCGCGCACCCCGCGGCAGATTCACGACGACAGAAGCCAGACTCCACCGTCTGACTACGCGATTCACCCCGTGCGCATCGCTGTGCGGATCGATGCGTTCGCGCCGGGTCCCGTCGGTGCAGCCAGGCAGTCGTCGTCGCGCGGCGCACCTCGCACGACCCCGAGGAACAGACAGTGGGCATCTGGCGCCGACCACAGACCCCGGCACAGCGGGCCAGCGCCATGCCCGATCGTGCCGCTCACCAACGAGCCCCAGCAGACACGATGATGAGAGAAAGTGCTAGTCAGTACGATATAGCCACATGCCAGAGGGCAAATTCAACGGGTGGAGCATAGGGGATTCGAACCCCTGGCCTCTTCCATGCCATGGAAGCGCGCTACCAACTGCGCCAATGCCCCGCGATGCGGGTAGTTACTTTACCCGAAGCCTGTCCGGACACGCAATCAGGCTTGTCATCGCCAGATTGTCCGGCAATTCGGCCCGCAGGCGCCGGGGCAGCCGGGACGCGACGGCGTCCCACGCCTGGTCGGCCATCTCGCAGATGTCGTCGTCGGGCACCACCCCGGTCAGCGGGAAACTGTCCATGTACGGCTGCTGCACGGGTGGGCAGTGCCAGCCGCGCACCACCACACCCGGGTACATCGCCCGCCACATCAGCCCGAGGTCGGGGTGACAGCGCAGTGACGCCATCGGAACGCCCCGCAACCTGAAGGCCATCAGCAGGATCAGCCCCGCGGGTCGGGACGGCGGACGCAGCCGGACGCAGGCCGTGTGGTCGTCGAACGGGTAGTCCAGGTACGTCCCGGGCATGGCCAGACAGTAGTCGATGAGCCGGTCCGCGTCCACACCTCAAGCCTAATCGCGGCACCTGCTCCCCGGGGAGCGACGCTTGACGCGCACAATCCGCAACGAATCCCTCCAGGTGTGCCGCATCACGGACCGGCGAAGGTAGAGTTGGTATGTTACGTGCCAGGGCAGGACTTCTCCAGTCAACGTACCCCAGGCACAGACGATCCATACCATTGGGCATTGACTGAGAAAGGTCTGAGTCATGAGCACGTCCGATATCCCACATCCCACGGCCCAGCACGTGGACAAAGCCGATTCCGGCTACAGCAAAGGGTTGCGCAACCGTCACCTGCAGATGATCGCCATCGGCGGTTCCATCGGCACCGGCCTGTTCCTGGGCGCCGGTGGCCGGTTGGCCGCAGGCGGCCCCTCGCTGGCCATCGTCTACGCCCTGTGCGGCATCTTCGCCTTCATCATGGTGCGCGCACTGGGCGAGATGTCCGTCTACCGTCCCTCCTCCGGCGCCTTCGTGTCGTACGCCCGCGAGTTCCAGGGCGAGAAGGGCGCCTACATCACCGGCTGGCTCTTCTTCCTGGACTGGGCCACCACGGTCATGGCCGACATCACGGCCGTCGCGCTGTACATGCACTACTGGGCCCCGATGGGCAAGGTGCCGCAGTGGGTGTTCGCGCTCATCGCGCTCGTCTTGGTCTTCGCGCTCAATATCATGGCGGTCAAGTTCTTCGGCGAGTTCGAGTTCTGGTTCGCCATGATCAAGGTCGCGGCGATCCTGATCTTCATGGTGGTTGCCATCGTGGTCGTCGTCACGCAACACCCGGTGGGCGACACCACGCCCTCCCCTGTCCTCATGGTCAACCACGGCGGCATCTTCCCGAACGGCCTCGCCCCGATGGTGGTGCTGGCCCTGGGCGTCGTCTTCGCCTTCGGCGGCACCGAGATGGTCGGCGTCGCGGCCGGTGAGGCCAAGGAAGCCGCCAAGGTGCTGCCCCGCGCGATCAACTCGATGATCATCCGGATCTTCGTCTTCTACGTCGGCTCGGTGATCCTGTTCACCTGGGTGCTCCCGTGGACGGCGTACAGCGGCAACGAGTCGCCGTTCGTCAGCTTCTTCTCCCGCCTGGGCGTGCCTCACGCGGGCGACATCATGAACATCGTCGTGCTCACCGCCGCGCTGTCCTCGCTCAACGCGGGCCTGTACGCGACCGGGCGCACGCTGCGCTCGATGGCCATGGCGGGCGAGGCACCGCACTTCGCGGCGTTCCTGAACAAGAACAAGGTGCCCTCGCACGGCATCATGATCACCGCCGGCCTCGGCCTGATCGGCGTCATGATCAACTACGTTTACCCGACCAACGCCTTCAANATCGTCATGAACCTGGCCGGCATCGGCATCGCCGGCACCTGGATCTCGATCCTGGTCTCGCACTGGCTGTTCGTCCGCAAGGCGAAGCAGGGCCTGATCACGCGCCCCGCCTACCGGCTGCCCTGGGCACCGGTGCTCAACATCATCACGATCGCCTTCCTGCTGGCCATCATCGTCGCCATGGCGTTCACCGACATCCACACCGACCAGATGGGCATCAAGACCATCCTCATGTTCGTCGGCATCTGCGTGCTGATGGTCATCGGCTGGTTCGCGGTGCGCGACAAGATCAGGCCCGAGATGCTCGACAAGATGCTCGACACCGAGGTGACCGAGGAAAAGGCCGCCGACAAGGAGGTGAGTTAGCCACGCACGTCCACATCACCTACACCGGTGGCACCATCGGCATGATCGAGTCGCCCCGGGGCCTGGTGCCCGGGGCCGACTTGGCCGGCTGGATCACCGGGTTGTTCACCGGGGCCGACATGCTCGACTCCCTGGACGTCACGCAGTTCGAGCGGCTGATCGACTCGTCCAACGCCACGCCCGACGACTGGCAGGCCATCGTCGACGACCTGTGGGCCCACCGGGATGCGGCCGACGCGTTCGTCGTGCTGTCCGGCACCGACACCATGGCGTTCACCTCGGCGGCACTGTCGTACGCGCTGACCGCGTTCGGCAAGCCCGTCGTGGTCACCGGCTCGCAGCAGCCGCTCACCGTCGTGGGGTCGGACGCCGGCCCGAACGTCAACGGCGCGCTGCGTGCGGCCACGTCGGGACGCGCCCCCGGCGTGTCGCTGTTCTTCGGTCACCGGCTGCTGGCCGGGGCACGGGCCACCAAGATGTCGTCGTGGTCGTACGCCGGCTTCGACAGCCCCAACGTGCCGCCCCTGGCCATCACCGGGGCACCCTGGAGCTGGAACCCGCCGCTGGAGCAGGGCTGTGGCTGGCCC
>WRGV01000116.1 GCA_009787035.1 Propionibacteriaceae bacterium
ACCGTGGTGTCGGATCCGGGCGTGATCCGTCCGGGCTGGGAGCTGCGCCTGCCGGGCGGGACCGACGCCGCACCGGAGACGGTCGTGGTGCGTGCGGGCGATTCGCTGTGGAGCCTGGCGCAGCAGTATTTGGGTGATGGGGGCCGCTGGCCGGCGCTGTTCGAGGCGAACCGGGCCGTGGTGTCGGATCCCGAGGCGATCCAGCCGGGCTTGCAGCTGCGGCTGCCCGGGGCGCCGGAGGAGCCGAGGACGGACGAGGCCGAGGCCGAGCCCGAGGTCGCGGCTGCGACATCGCAGCCGGCCCCGATCCTGGCGCCCGCCGACCAGCTGCGCGGTGACCAGGTGCAAAGCGACCGGAGGGAGCCCGCCCCCGCCGCGGCGCAGGTGGATGAGCGCAGCGATGCCGAGATCGAGCGCGGCATGCTCCACGAGGTGCTGGGCCCGATCGGCATGGCGCTGGCGGGCCTGTTGCTGGCCGCCATCGTGGCCCGGCGTCAGTTGGCGCTGCGGCGGCGCCCGCTCGGCCGTCGGCTGCCGCACACCGGCGAGGCGACCCGTCGGTTTGAGAATGCGCTTGCCAAGCAGGCATTCTTCGTCGAGGACGACGCCGACGCCGCGGTGTCGCTGCCCGCCCGGCGGGCTGCCGTGGACGATCCGACGGGGACGTCCGTGCGCCTGGGCACCGAGGATGCCGCGCCCGCGTGCGACCTGGCCGGCGTCGGCATGCTGTCCGTCGTCGGGCCCGATGAGACGGCGACCGGCGTAGTGGCCGCGGTCGCCAGCCAGCTGGTCGTCGGCGACCCGGAGACCAGCCCGGACGTGGTGCTCGTGGGCCCGTCCTTCGGCTGGCTCGGCGATCTGTCGGACGGCGCCGTGGAGGTGCTGCCCGGTCCGAAGGAGGGCCTGGCCGCGCTGCAGCGCAGCGTCGACGAGCGTCGCCTGTACCTGGACGGCGCAGCCTCGACGAGCGCCGATCTGCCGCACACCGTCTACTGCTTCGACACTGCGCTGCCGGAGACGTCCGTGGATCCGTCCGCCCTGGAGGCCGTGGCGTTGACGGCGGTCGCGCCCGCCCGACGGGCGCTGCCCGGTTCGCAGGCGCTCCTGGTGGACGAGGCCGGGACGGCGTGCTGGGCGGGCGGCGACCCGTTCGAGGCGCAGGCGCTGACCGCGCAGGCGCGGTCGCTGCTCAGCGATCTCGTCGGGGCGACATCGGGGGTGCGCACCGAACCGGCGCCCTGGTGGGACGGCCGGCCGTCCTCGGCGACGCGCGGCGAACCGACCGCGGGCGACATTTTGCCGTTTTTTGCAGCAAACCTGAGTGGTGCGTCCTTTCGTGATGGTAGAGTCCTGAGTGCATCCGATGATTGCAACTACATCGACAGCGAGATCATCGGCTGCGATCTCCCCATAAACCCTGCGCGACCCCCCACGACTGATCGCATCCAGGATCCCACCATGAATCGTCCGGCGACCGCGACGCATCCGCATCTACTGCTGCTCGGGCCCGTGGATGTCGCCAACGCCCGTGGCCTTGAGCCCGCCCGGGCGGCGAAATCGTGCGCGGAGTACCTCGGCTGGCTGATGATGCATCCGGGCCGGACGGCCATCCAGATGTCGCGCGACCTGATGGTCGCCGAAGGCACGCGTCGGTCGAACATGAGCCGACTGCGCAACTGGCTAGGTGAGATGCCCGATGGCACGCTCTATCTTCCCGATGCCTACTCGGGACGCCTCGCGGTCGATCCGGTGGTGGGCACCGATTGGGACGACTTCCTGCTCTTGCTGACCGGGGGCGTCTCGTCCTGCCCGGACGAGGCGCTGGAGGCGGCGCTGCTGATGCTGCGCGGTGCGCCCTTCGCCGACGCCGCGCCCAACCAGTGGCACTGGGCCGAACAGTGGCGCGTCGACATGGCCTGCACCGTCCGCGACGTCGGGGCCGTGCTCGCCCAGCGGGCCCTCGACCGCCACGATCTGGACACCGCGCGCTGGGCAGCCAGCCGGGCGCTCGTCGCCGCGCCGGAGGACGAGGTTCTCATGATGCTGCGCATCCGCACCGAGCACATGGCCGGCAACAGGGCCGAGGTGCAGCGCCTGTCGCTGCACGTCACCCGCCAGGCCCGTGAACTCGGCATCGACCTGTCCGACGACATGGTGGCCCTGCTGCAGCAGGTCGCCGAAGGCGCCGCCCGCCTGCACGCCATCTGATCTGCCGACGAAACAACACCGGTGTAATTACATGGTGGTGGTTTATCCACACCTGTGCATAAGTCTGTGGATGACTCAGGGACGCAGCCCGGCGAGCCAGGCGTTTGCAGCAGCGTATTCGGCGTCGGTGCCGTCCGCGGGCACCGACTGCGGACGGTCGTCGGCCCGCGGGTACGAGCCGAGGAACACGACGTCCTGGCACACGCGGCGCAGGCCGACCAGTGCCTCGGCCATGCGGGCGTCGTCGATGTGGCCCTCCATGTCGATGCTGAAGCAGTACGACCCCATGGCGGTCTTGGTCGGCCGCGACTCGATGCGGCACATGTTGACGCCGCGCACGGCCAGCTGCTGCAGGATCTCCAGCAGCGCGCCGGGGCGGTCCTGGCGCATGTACGCCGTCAGCGTGGTCTTGTCGTGGCCGGTGCGCGCGGGCAGATGCCCGGGCCGGGCGACCAGCACGAACCGCGTCACGGCGTCGCTGAGGTCCCCGATGTCCGATGCCAGCGTGACAAGCCCATACAGTTCGCGCGCGACCGGCGCGCAGATGGCGGCGTCGAACGGCGAGTCGGGCCGGGCGACCTCCAGGGCGGCCCCGGCCGTCGAACCGCGCTCGGTGACGGCGGCGTCCGGAAGGTGCTCTCCGATCCAGCTGCGGCATTGCGCGGCGGCATGCGGGTGCGTGATGATCGCGCGCACGTCCGCCAGCGTCGAGCCCGGCCGCCCGGCCAGCTCGAAGCTGACGTCCACGAGCACCTCGCCGATGATGTTCACCGGGTCCTGATCGGGCGCGCCGAGATAGTCGAGCGTCGCGGGCACGCCGCCCTCGACCGAGTTCTCGATGGGGACGACGGACGCCTCGACCTCGCCGGCCCGCACCGCCGCCAGCGCGGCAGCCACCGTCGCGTACGGACGTGCCTGTGCCCCGTCGCCGACCAGCGTCAGCAACGCCTGATGTGTGAACGTGCCCTCGGGGCCGAAGTAGCCGAACATGCGGCCAGCATATTCCGCCTCACACGTCGCCGAGGGCCTCCACGGGGGTGGCGGACGCGGCGCGACGCCCAGGCAGCAGCGAGGCGACGCCGGCGGCGACGACGAGCACGGCGAGCAGGATGAGCGTGCGGGGCCAGTCGACGGCCAGGGCCACGGGGCTGGGCATGTCCAGGGTGGTCGACAGGAGCGCGCTGACGACGTGTGCGCCGACGTATCCGAAGAACACGCCAAAGATCGCGCCCACCACGGCGCTGACCAGCGTCAGCAGCAGCGCCTCGTACAGCAGCATCAGCCGCAGCTGGCCGCGCTGCAGGCCGAGGGCCCGCAGCAGCGCCGACTCGCGCGTGCGCTCGATGACCGACAGCGACAGCGTGTTGCTGACGCCGACCAGCGCGATCACGACGGCGACGGCCAGCAGCGCCGTCATCACGGCCACCAGCATGTCGAGCACCTGATCGATGCCCTCCCGTTCCAGCGCCGAACCGCCGATCTGCAGCGGCTCCTGGCCGGTCGAGACGCCGTCGGTGACCTGCATCATGGCGTTCATGGCCGTCGCGGCGTCAGACACGTCGAACAGCATCACGGCTTGTCTTGAGGTGAATCCCGCCGCCTGCAGCTGCTTGAACGTGGTCGTCGATACCAGCGCGAACTGTGAGTCGCGCACCAGGTCCGACTGCACGACATCCAGGTACGCCGCCGGGTCGATGTGGCTGGAATTGCCCGGCGAGATCGCCACGGAGCTGCCGGGCAACAGGTCGGCATACATCATGCCCGGCGTCACGTAGATCTGCCCGTCGGGCATGATCGACCCCGATCCGGACGCGATGCGCGCGATCCCGGGGTCGTACTGGCACACGTCCAGCTGGTTGCCGCCACCGAGCTTGGCGTCGCCGCCGACGATCGCCGACAGGCAGTTCAGCACCAGCGAGTCGGTGATGCCCTGGGCGTGCGCGGCCTGCGCCTGGACGCCAGCCGGGATGCCGTTGGTCTGGTCGGGCGTCTGCAGCCACATGGGCGTGGGGTACGCGGCGGAGATCATGTCGTCGGCCGTCTTCTGGACGGACGTGGCACCCACCTGCAGCGTCACGATCAGCCCCACGGCGAGCATCAAGGCGGTCGCGGTGGCCGAGGATCGTCCCGGATCGCGCGTGACGTTGCGGGTGGCCGCCCCGGCGGTGACGCCGCGGTGGCCGAACAGGCGCCCGATCCCGCGCAGCAACCCGGGGACGAACAGCGGCGCGCCGAACAGCACCCCCAGCGAGGTCAAGGCGGCGCCGGCAAGGGCAAGCAGCAGGTTGCGCACGCTGCCGCCCCCGGCCAGCGACAGGCCGCAGCCGACGAGGCCGACGACGAGCATCAGCCCGCACACGACCGTGCGCACGATCGGCATGCGATGGGCCGCCACGCCCGCTTCGGCGGGGCGCAGCGCGTCCAGCACCGGCACGCGCGTGGCGCGCCAGGCGGGCACGAGGCAGGCGATCAGGGTGATCGCGACGCCGATCACCAGCGCGATGATCAGGTCGCGCCACGGCGTGGCCAGCCCGAAGTGGATCGATCCGGTGAAACTGCCGACGATCGCGGCCACGCCGTACGCCAGCGCGATGCCGAGCGCCGAGCCGACGATGCCGAGCGTCAGCGCCTCCAGCCAGATGGAGCGGCGCACCTGCGCGCCGGACGCGCCGACCGCCCGCAGCAGGCCGAGCTGCTGGCGGCGCTGCGTCAGCAGGATCGTGAACGTGTTCGCGATCGTGATCAGCCCCACGACAAGGGCGATCGCCGCAAACACCCACAGGAAGTACTTGAGCACGTCCACGCCGTGCATGGCCCGCACGGCGACGTCCGCCATCGTCTGCGCGCCGGTCTTCACCGTCGCCTTGGCCTGCACGCTCGCCAGCGCCTTCTGGACGGCCGCCGTCGCGACGTCCAGACTCATCGGGGTGCCCAGACGGACGAGGTATTGGCTGTCCGGCGCGGTCGTAGCGGCGCCGGTGAGCGTGCCGAACGCGTCCGGGGAGACGTACACATTGGCGGTGCCGAGCGCGCTGACCGGCTCGTTGGTGAGGCCGGCGATGTGCAGGGGCGTGCCGTTGGGGTCGGCGCCGCCGCGCAGCGTCAGCTGGTCGCCCGCCCCGACGCCGAGCGTCTTCGCGGTGCGCTGGCTGATCAGGACGTCGTCGGCACCCAGGCTGGCCGATGTCAGGGGCGCCTTGGCTGACCCGACGCTCGTCCAGTCGAGCGCCGTCGGCGGCGTCGGGTACATGCTGACGAAGCTGGACGTGGCGCCCTTCTGCAGCAGCACGGTGTTCGAGGCCAGGCCCCACGTCGTCGAACCGGCCGGCATCGTGCCCTGGATGAGCTTGGTCGCCGTCGCGTCGGTCAGGTTGTCCGGGTACGTGGTGAGCGTGATGACGAGGTCGGCCCGCGAGTAGGGCGCGCCGATGCCCCGCCCCAGGGCCTGGGATTCGGTGGCGGTGACCACCGACGAGGCGGCCAGGAAGCCGACGCTGATCATGATCGCGATCAGCGTGGCCAGGTACCGTCCGGGGTGGTGGCGCAGCTCCCGCAAGGCCGTGGCGAGCACTCACTCACCCCCGAGCTGGCGCATGGCGTCCAACACCTTGTCAGCGTCCGGACGGTGGATGTCGCCCACGATGCGCCCGTCGGACAGGATCAGCGCCCGGTCGGCGAACGACGCCGCCTTCGGGTCGTGCGTCACCATGATGATCGTCTGGCCGCGGCGCACGCTCGCGTCGCGCAGGTAGCCCAGCAGCAGGGTCGAGTTGCGGGAGTCGAGGGCGCCCGTCGG
>WRGV01000117.1 GCA_009787035.1 Propionibacteriaceae bacterium
GGTTCGGGTTCGGGTTCGGGTTCGGGCTCGGTGTCGCCGCGGCGAGGGGTGGACGGCTCGGCGTCGGAATCGTCCGGCACGGGGTCCGTTTCGGCGTCCGGCGCCCTGACGTCGGCGTCGGCCGCGGCGTGCGCCGGGGCCTGCGCGTCGTCGGGGACGTCCTCGTCCGGGGTGACAACAGGCTCGTCCGGGGCGACCGGTTCGTCCGGAATCGGTTCGTCCGGAATCGGCTCGGGTGTGGCAGGCGCGGTGCGCTCGGCGACGGCCTGGCGCACGGAGGCGTCACCCACCTGGTTCAGCCAGGCGAGCAGATCCGGGTAGGTGTTCGGGTGCCGCGCGATCTGGCCCCACAGGGCGGGGTACTTTTGGGCGATGGCCATCAGATCCAGCGGACTGGTCGTCGGGTCGCCCAGAGCAGCGGCAGCCTGGGGCTGATCAGTGAAAGCAGTCATTGCTTCTCTCATTCGCGGGGATCTGAAACCGGTGGCGATTGAGGCTCCACGCGTTGTCGGGAGCAACGAACCCGATTGTGCCCTTATCACCGATTCCTGTCAATGAGTATGGCGCATTTTGCCGGTCACCGCACGTCGGCGAGGGATCGATGATCGCGGTCTCAGGCGTGCGGAGGGCGGAAAACCGGGAATGCGTGAAACATCCGTTCGCTGTCGGCGTACCCATGTTTAGTGCTGTCTTTAGGGTAAGGACGGCGCCGGGCTCGCCGCAGGGGCGGGCGTCGTCCTCATTTCGTTTTTTATTGAACCGATCTGTGCGGTGAGACTGCCGATCAGCATGAGTGCCGCGCCGACCCACCCGCGCAGCGGCAGCGACTCGTGCAGCAGCAGGACGCCGCCGACGGCTCCGAAGACGGCCTCCAGCGCCATGATCAGCGCCGCCGGGGTCGGCTGGGCGTCGCGCTGGGCGACCACCTGCAGCGTGTAGGCGATGCCGACCGAGATGAGGCCGCCGTAGAGCAGGGGCCAGACCGATTCGCCCATGCCCTGGAACGGCGCCGGCTCGCGCCACAGCGCCAGCACGCCGCTGAACACCGCGCACCAGCCGAACTGTGCGGATGCGAAGCGCAGCGGGTCCAGGTGCGTGCCCAGGTGGTCGATCAGCAGGATCTGGACGGCGAACGCCAGCGCGCAGCCCAGCAGCAGCAGATCGCCGGGCTTCAGCGTGAGCGTGCCGGTGACCGCGATCAGGTAGAGCCCGGTGACGGCCAGCACGACGGCGATGGCCATCGACCAGTGCACGCGGCGCCCCCAGAACAGGCCGAGCAGCGGCACGAAGACCAGGTACAGCCCGGTGACGAAGCCCGCGTCGCTGGCGGTGACGGTGACCAGCCCCACCTGTTGCAGGTTGACCGCGACCGTCAGGGCCACGCCGATCGGCAGCGCGGGCACCAGCACGGCCCGGGTCGCGGCCCGGCGCTGCGCGGAGGGGGTGTGGCGCACGCCGTCCACAATCTGGATGATGATGACCAGCAGCACGGCGCCCATCGCGAACCGGACGCTGCTGAACGTGTACGCGCCCATGCGCTCGGCGCCCAGCCGCTGGGCCGTGAACGCCAGGCCCCACAGCACCGCCGCGAACACCAGCAGCGCGTTGGCGCGCGCGGTGCGGGACAGGCCGGTCACGGGCGCACGACCAGCACGGGCATCGCGTCGAAGTCGGTGTCCCAGGTGCCAACGCTCGCGTTGTGCTCGATCGCGATGGCGGCGATGTAGGCGTCCGAGATCAGGTTGCCGTGGGCGTTGAGCATCTGGCACAGCGTCGTGAACGAGTCGAGCGGGCCGGTCAGTGCGCGCACGTCGGCGCGGTAGTTGGGATGGTTGCGGACGGCGTTCATGAAGGTGCGAATCTGCGACCAGGGCTGTGCCTGCCCCACTGCTTTGGGGTTGGTGACGGTGCGGATGAGGCCGCTCCATACGACATCAGGGATGGCCACATCGCCGCGCTGGAGGCAATCCTCCAGGAAACATCGGGATCTCGCGTGGTGCGAGTGTCCGGTGTAAGCCGCGGCGACCAGGATGTTGACGTCGAGGATGATCATGCCTGGCTCTTTTCTTCCGCCTCAGTCTCGTCGAGGAAGTCGAGCAGTGCCACGTTCGATGTGAGATCGATTGGTGCGATCCACTCCCCATCCATCACCGGCAGCCAGCCGTGTTTCGGCTGCTCATCGCCGCAGGTCTGGACGATGGCGTCGGCGACGACCTTCTCCTTGGTCACCTTGTGTCCGATGCTCTTCTCGTGGGCGACCTTGGCGTCGAGCAGGTCGGCGACCCGCTTGTCGAGGCGGACGCTGATCTGGACGCGTTCGCGCGTGGGGGTTGGCATGGTTTCTCCTCTGCATGCAGCTTGTACCACACATGCTAGCAGCTGGCACTGTGAGTGGCACCACGAAAGTGAACCGCGAAGCGGGTGCCGAAAAGTGTCGGTGCGGCCTGCGAGGATTGGTTCAGGAGGCAGACGACATGACCGACCCGACCCAGGCTCCGCAGACCGAGATCGTGCTGTACCAGACCGACGACGGCGGCACACGCATCGACGTGCGCATGGTGGACGAGACCGTCTGGCTGTCGCTGGACCAGATGGCCGAACTGTTCCAGCGGGACAAGTCGACCATCTCGCGGCATATCGCCAACGTGTTCGGCGAGGGCGAGTTGGAGCGCGGGGGAACTGTTGCGGATTTTGCAACAGTTCAGATGGAGGGGGCTCGCAAGGTGACGCGGCAGGTCACCTACTACAACCTGGATGTCGTCATCTCGGTCGGCTACCGGGTGAAGTCGCTGCGGGGCACGCAGTTCCGCCGCTGGGCGCTGGGCGTGCTGAAGGAGTACCTGGTCAAGGGCTTCGCGATGAACGACCAACTGCTCAAGCAGGCCGGCGGCGGGGCGTACTGGCGCGAGTTGCTGGATCGCATTCGGGACATTCGTTCGTCCGAAAAGGTCTTCTACCGCCAGGTGCTGGATCTGTACGCGACCAGCGTCGACTACGACCCACGTGCGCCGCAGAGCGTCCAGTTCTTCGCCATCGTGCAGAACAAGATGCACTACGCGGCTCACGGTCACACCGCGGCCGAGATCGTCCGGCAGCGGGCCGACGCCGTCCAGCCGTTCATGGGTCTGACAAGCTTCGACGGAGCGCGTCCGCATCGCGGTGACGTGGCCGTGGCCAAGAACTATCTCACCGAAGACGAGCTGGCGACGCTCAACCGCATGGTGTCGGCCTTCCTCGATCTGGCTGAACTGCGGGCCATGCGGCACGTGCCGATGTACATGAAGGATTGGCTCGTTGAACTCGACGATTTCGCCTCCCGCTACGGCAAAGGCGTGCTGCCCGGGCCCGGTGCCGTCAGCCACGAGCGGGCGGTGGAGCATGCCACCACCGAGTATGAGGCGTATGTCGCGCGCCTGGCCGACGACCCATCGCCTGCCGAGCTCGACTACCTGGAAGCCATCAAGACCGCCCAGCACCGCATCGAGAAGGGTGACAAGAGCAGCGCCTGAGCGCCCAGTTGCAGTTACCGCAGTCACTCAATCGGAGGCAACTCATGACGACGACACTGGATGGTGGCGCGGACCGCAAGCGCGAATGCGCCCGACGCCGTCTGGTGCGGCGGGTTCGGCTAGGCCGACCAGGGGCCCCAGTCTGCGCGCGCCTCGTCGAGCCAGGCCAGGTCGGCGTCCTCCGCGTCGCGTTCGGACGACGTCTTGGCATCCGACTGCGGTTCCTGGCCCGGATATTGGCGGTTGCCAGTGTCGAAGTGTTGGAGGATATCCGTCTCTTCCTCGTCGAAGAGCCGATCGAGTTCCTCGCTGTCGGTCCATGCCTTGTCTGTCATGATGAGCTTCCCTGTTCTCTCGGGCGTGCTGTGCATCGTGAAGTCTGCTGCGAACAGCCTATCGTTCGGACGGCTGGCGATCCGGCGTCAGTCTGATCGCCCCACCGAGTTGGTGTCTCGTCCCCTAGCCAGCAAGTGCTGGGTCGGCCAGGTGGATGGCCTTGTCGGCGCGGCGACCGAGACGGCGCGCCTGGCCGATCTGGAAGTCGAGGTGCGCGATCTGCTGTCCGCGTAGCGTCAGAGCCAATTCAGTTGGCGCAGATGGGCGAGCGCCACCTCGATGTGTGGCCGGGTGAACAGGTTCGCCTTGCGCTTCGTCCATCCGGCAACCTGACTGGTGATCGCATCGATGTCATCCGGGTCGACGCCTTCGTGCTTGACGAGCCAATGGATGGTGCCTAGCAGCTCCATGCCATACATGGAGTCGAACCCATCGGTCAACTCCATGACCCGGTCGATGCGCTGGCGGGTCTCGGGGAATGCCTCCAGCACGGCCGATGCCTTGTCGCAGGCTCCGGGCAGCAGTTCGAGGGACGAGTCGAGCGGCCGGTCGGTGCCGTCGCCGAAGCCGACGGTATATGTGCCTTCGGTGAAGATCATCACGTGTCGCAGTTGGTCGGCGTAGGGCCCATAAAGCCCTCGGGTGAACCGCAGGTTGAGTGGTTGCCCGGCCTCCTGGAGGAAGTACATGAGTTTCTGCACCTCGATCAAGGACGGCTTGCCATCGATCACCATGGTCAGGTAGCGCCCGAGTGCGTCGACGAAGGCGGCCGTGTTCTCGCTCAGCGGCTTGGCTGGCGTGGCTGTGACCATCTGACGGGGGTCAGGGGCACCCTGGGGTTCGTAAAGCAAGACTTGCACATCGGACAGGCCACCAAGACCGGTCAGGATGGCCTGCCTGACCTGCGGCCAGGGGAGCCCGCCGTTGCCGGCCCCGAGCGGCGGCACGGCGATCGAGTGGATGTTGCGTTCCCGGATGACGCGGGCCAGATCGGTCAGGCCTGCCTCCACGTCGGTAATCCGCGACCGTGAGCGCCAATGACGCTTGGTTGGGAAGTTCACGATGTAGCGCGGCCCGGTGACGGCACCCGTCTCCCAGACCAGCATGCGCCCGATCTGGACGGTGCCGGCCTTGCAGGCGCGACGGTAGTCGTCGTACATGGCGGGGAATCGGCGGCGGAATCGCAGGGCGATGCCCTTGCCCATGACGCCTTCCGTGTTGATGGTGTTGACGAGGGCATCTGCATCGGACTGCAGCAGGTCTCCGGTCACGGTCTCGATCATCGTTTCCCCTGGTGCCATTCGGAGTCGCACAGCAGTCCGTCACGCACGATCTGGGCCAGATGACTCACGTGCGTGAAGTGGTAGACCGGGTGCTCAAGCGTGGGTTCGGCCATGGCTCCTCCTTCCATCACCCATCCTGTCAGCCACCTCCGACAGTTTTTCGAGGGGCCGGACGGGCCGGTCGAGGCGGGGCGGTCAGGCGTCGATCAGCTCGTGGACGGTGTCGCCGCCGACTTCAAGCTCGTCGATGCCCGCGGCCACGTGGGCCTGGTTGGCCGGGGCGTGGAACAGATCGGCCGCGATCTGGAAGGGCAGGCGCTGCTCACGCACGGTCGTGGCCGCAAAACACGAGATCAGCGCCGACACCGGGATGTGCACCCGGTCGGAGAATTCGCAGAGCTGCCGGCACAGGTCTTCATCGCCGCAGTGGCGGAGGCCGAGCGCGGCTACGACCTCGACGTCCGCAAGGCTCACGAGCGCAAGCTTGGACGACCGCTGAGCGTCGGTCCGCACGCGGCGATCAGCATCACGACGCGGCTGGCTCCAGGACGCATCTCGGCGCTGGACGCCTTCGTCGCGAAGCACGGCACGACGCGCAGCCAGTGAGGGACGCCATCGATCCGGCTCTGGCAGCCTGACGCCGGACGTACGCCTGCGGCGGTTGCCGGGTCGATGAGGTGACTGGTGATCTGATCGGCGCAGGTGGCGTAGTAGAGGGACTCGGCGTCCACCATGCCCATGGTGGAAGGCAGGATGACCAGCTCGTAGGTCACAGCGCGGCGAGTTTCGAGCGCAGCTGATGTTCGAACTGGTCCATGGGGACCAGTCGCTCTGGGTGTTCAGCGGCCTCGCGACGCGATTGATCCA
>WRGV01000118.1 GCA_009787035.1 Propionibacteriaceae bacterium
GGGCTACGTGTCGCACGACCGCGTGCCGCTGCGGCAGGGCATCGAGCTGGTGCAGGCGGCCGGCGGCGTCGCCGTCATCGCGCACGGCTGGATGCACGGCATCCAGGGCCCCCTGACCCCGGACGTCCTGGCCGGGCTGGCGCAGGCCGGAACCGACGGGGCGGCGCTGGACGGCCTGGAGGTGGCCCACCAGAGCCACGATGTGCGCACGCGGGCCCGGCTGGGCGCGCTGGCCGACGAGCTGGGGCTCATCGTGACCGGCGGCAGCGACTACCACGGCACCGGGAAGGTCGGCCACGATTTGGGGTGCAACACCACCGATGTGGAAAACTGGGAGCGCATTGACGCCCTGATCCGTGCCCGTGGCGGTGTACCTGCGGCTTCTTTGGCGTCCACGTGACGAGAGGAGCACCGCATGGCGCAGACCGAGAGTGAAGGCAGCGACGTCCGTCTGGAGGGCACACTGCAGGCAAGCATGGCCCGCAGCGCCGCGATCGAACAGGACCTGCCTGCGCACCCCGGCAACTACCGCATGCTGACCGGTGACCGCCCGACCGGCGAGTTGCACATCGGCCACTACTTCGGCAGCCTGCTCAACCGCGTGCGGCTGCAGGACACGGGCGTGCAAACGTGGGTGCTGATCGCCGACTACCAGGTGATCACCGACCGCGACGGCGTGGGCCCCATCCGCGAGCGGGTCATGTCGGCGGTGGCCACCTACCTGGCCATGGGCATCGACCCCGCCCGATCGACGATCTTCACGCACTCGGCCGTCCCGGCGCTGAACCAGCTGATGCTGCCGTTCCTGTCGGTCGTGACCGACGCCGAGCTGCGCCGCAACCCGACCGTCAAGTCCGAGATGGAAGACAGCGGACGTCCGCTGTCGGGATTGCTGCTGACCTACCCGGTGCACCAGGCCGCCGACATCCTGTTCTGCAAGGCCAACGTCGTGCCCGTCGGCAAGGACCAGCTGCCGCACCTGGAGATCGCCCGCGTCATCGCGCGCCGGTTCGATGAGAGGTACGGACGCGCGGTGCCCGACCATCCGGTGTTTCCCTCGCCGGAGGCGCTGCTGTCGGCGGCGCCCAACATCTTGGGCACCGACGGCACCAAGATGAGCAAGTCGAAGGGCAACACCATCGAGATCGGCATGGATGCCGACCAGACGGCGAAGCTGGTCAAGCGCGCCGTGACCGACTCCGAGCGACACATCACGTACGATCCGGTCAACCGGCCCGAGGTGTCCAACCTGGTGCTGCTGGCGGCGCTGTGCCTGGGGCGGGATCCGCAGGACATCGCCGACCAGATCGGGGACGGCGGTGCGGGCGCGCTCAAGCGGATGGTGACCGAGGCGCTCAACGAGACGCTGGCGCCGGTGCGCGCGCGCCGCACGGAGCTCATGGCCGCTCCCGATCACCTGCGCGAGGTCCTGCGGCAGGGCAACGAGCGCGCCAACGAGCGTGCCGATGCGACGCTGGCGCAGGTGCGCCAGGCCATGCAGATGGTGTACTGAGCCACAAGCCGACTCGTGAAACAGCCGGAACAAGACCCCTCGTCGCACCGATTGTGGGCTCTTCAGGGCCTTTCAGAGGCCTCAGGAGCCCTCACAAGCCGGGCTGTCGCCCGACAAGTGAGGTAGTCACATCGTTGCCCTCGACGGGTCGATCACTCCTGCGTCTGTGGCGTGGAAGCCACGGGCTGGCCGTTGTGCGTGCGGCGGCGGTGGCGGCGATGGGTCGCGCGCTCCTGGCGCGGCTTGTCTTCCGCCGGGGCCTCGGGCGCGTCGCGGCGATCCGTCTCACGGCGATCCCGATCGTCGCGATCCCGGTCACGATCGTGGCCGCGGGAACCGCCCCGCGAGCTGCGTCCGCCCCGATCGTGATCCCGGCCGCCGCGCCCGCCGTGGTCGCGGCGATCCCGGTCTTCACGAGGTTCGCGCGGACGGGGCGGGATGAGCCGTCCCTTGGTGCCGTCCGGGATGGCGAGATCGGCGAGCAGGCCCGGCGTCGTCGAGTACGACTCGGGCGGGTCGGGGAACGTCAGGTCGAGCACCCGGTTGATGACCTTCCACCGGGTCACATCCGCCCAATCGACGAACGTCACGGCCACGCCGGTGTTGCCGGCGCGCCCCGTGCGCCCGATGCGGTGCACGTACGTCTTCTCGTCGTCGGGGCACTCGTAGTTGACCACGTGGCTGACGCCGGCGACGTCGATGCCGCGGGCGGCCACGTCGGTGGCCACCAGCACGGTCGCATCGCCCTTGCGGAAGCGCTTGAGGGCCCGCTCGCGGGCCTGCTGCGACAGGTCGCCGTGGATCGTCACGGCCGAGAAGCCGCGGTCAACCAGCTCGTCCGCCAGCCGCTGCGCCGAGCGCTTCGTCCGCGTGAAGACCATGATCTTGGTGACGCCCGGGGCCTGCAACAGCTTGCCCAGGATCTCGGGCTTGTCGAGGTCGTGCGTCTGGTAGACGAATTGCGTCGTCTCGGGCACCGTCAGCTGGGCCTCGTGGCCCTCGGCGCGCACGTGCACCGGCTGGTGCATGTTCGCCCTGGCCAGCGCCACGATCGGGGCCGGCATGGTGGCCGAGAACAGCAGCGACTGACGGTCGGCGGGAATCTGCGCGACGATGCGCTCGACATCGGGCAGGAAGCCCATGTCGAGCATCTCATCGGCCTCGTCGAGCACCAGGTGCTCCACGTGCGTCAGGTCGAGGATGCGCCGCCCGACCAGGTCGAGCAGCCGACCGGGCGTGCCCACCACGATGTCCACGCCGTCGGCCAGCGTGTCGATCTGATCGTCGTAGCCCACGCCGCCGTAGACGGTGAGCACGCGCGCGCCGCGGTGCTTGTTGGCCATGCCGATCTCGGCGGTGATCTGCAGCGCGAGCTCGCGCGTCGGCGTCATGACCAGGGCCTGCGGCTTACCGGGGGCCTCCAGGTCGTCGAAGTCATCGTCGCCGTCCAGCAGCACGTGCTGCAGCAGCGGGAGGCCGAACGCGAGCGTCTTGCCGGTGCCGGTGCGGGCCTGGCCGATCAGATCGGCGCCGGTCAGCGCGATCGGAATGGCCATCTCTTGGATAGGAAACGGGGAGGTGATTCCGGCCTCAGACAGGGCGGCGACAAGGTTGTCTTCTACGCCGAGGTCGGTGAAACTGGAGGTCTCCTGGGGCTGGGGTTGCTGGGAGTCGTCACTCATGGGCGATCATATTCTCTTTCGTTCTGGTGGCCCGTCCCGGGCCACGGTGTCCTGGACGCGCGCGACGACGGGGCGTCACGCAGCCACGGCCCCGAAGCCCACCTGGCGGTGAGGCTCCTGGCCGAGTTCGAGGTAGCCGATCTTCGCGGCGGGCACGAGCACCCGCCGTCCGCTACCGTCATCCAGGCTCAGCACACCATCCGGGGCAGCCAAGGCGTCGCGCAGGTTCTGTGCGATGTCGTCACCCGACTGGCTCGATTCGATGGTCAACTCCTTGTTGACCTGTGTGATGCCGATCTTGATTTCCACAATGCTCCAATCTACCCGGTCGGCGCAGGACGACCCAGCGAACCGCGGGTGGTGAACTCATGCGCGCCGCGGAACGACCACCCGGACGGCGCCGACGGACACGTTGTCGTGCCCGCCTTGGGCGTTGGCCCAGGCGGTGAGACGGTTGGCCAGCATCCAGGCGGGAGGACGGGGTTCGTCCAGCTCCGCCAGGCAGGATGCGACGACCGCCCCGAGCTCGTCGGCCGCCGAGGCGTAGTTCCACAGGCCGTCGCTGCACACGACCAGCCAGCCGTCCTGGCGCGGGCTCAGCGTCTGCATCGTCGGGTCGCAGGGCCCGGCGCCGGGGCCGATCCACTTCAGGATGGCGTGCGCCTGCGCCCCGGATTCGGCGACGCGGCGGGCCACGCCGAGTTCGATGCGGGCCTGGGCCAGCGAATCGTCCGTGCTCAACAGGCGGGCGGGGCCGTCGTCGGGGAACCAGTAGCAGCGGGAGTCGCCGACGTTGCCGACGACCAGGCGCCCGCGCCACCAGCTGGCGACCACGAGCGTGCACGCCCACGAGCCGGGAAGGTCGTCGCGCGCGGCGTCCAGCACCGCCTGGTTGGCGCGGCGAAAGGCGTTGCGCATGTGGCGGGACACCTCGCTGGGGGCGATGCTTGCGGCCTGCAGCACGTCGGCGAGGCAGTCGGCGGCCTGCCGGGCGGCGATCGTGGCGGCCTCGGCCGAGCGGTCGGACGTGGAGACGCCGTCGCTCACCGCGACGACGGCGGCGCAGCGGCCGCGCGCATCGGTGCCGGCCGCGATGGCCAAAGAATCTTGGTTGTGGGGGTGGGACATGCCCCTGTCACTGACGCCACCGGCCCAGACACAGGGACGAAGCACGAAGTGTTCGCTGTCGCCTTCGACAGCTGCCGGGGCACCGTGCGCACCCGGAACGGCCCCGGTAGCAACCCGGGCCACCGTGGCATAGGCGTCTGGCGCGCCCTTTTCTTGCGGATCTGAAGTCATGTGATTCCATCAGCGGGGATCGCAAGGCGTCAACCGTACCAATGGTTCGGAAGCACCGGGGGGTGCGGTCGAGGACAGCTGGGAAGCGCCGACGGCAGTGACGCCGCCGGCGCTCCAGCAAAGGGGGGTCAGCCGAGGCGGTGAACGTGTTCTGCCTGCTTGCCCTTCGGACCTTGCGTGATCTCGAACTCTACGCGCGAACCCTCATCCAGGGTGCGGTAGCCGGATCCCTCAATTGCAGTGAAATGGACGAAGACATCCTCATCGCCCGGGGGATCCACCGCGATGAAACCCCAACCCTTTTCGGCATTGAACCACTTGACGGTTCCTTGTGCCATGGTGAACTCCTTGCTATACGTCCAGCCGCATGCGTGCGGCCAGCTGTCCCGGCTCACAGTGACAGCGAGCCCGGACAGTGGCTCAAGCTTTGCACATTCTTCAGTGAGGTGCCAGCGTGTCCCGCGCCCGGGTCCATGCAGCGGTGCAGGATTTGTCGGTGCCACGTGGTTGCATGGAGTGCGTGGCAGACATGGAGGATGCGTTGGGCGGCTCCGGCGGCCCCGTGCGTCTGGATGCCGTGCAGGCCGCGGCGGTCGAGGCCATCGTGACGGCGTCGGCGCCTGTGCTGGTCACCGGCGGGCCTGGCACAGGCAAGACGGAGGTGCTCGTATCCGCGGTGGGGCAGCTGGTGCGACAGGGCGTGGGGCTCGATCGCATTGTCGTGCTCAGCCACGCCCGGGCCGGGGCGCAGCGGCTGCGGCGCCGGCTGATGGCCCACCTGGAGGGCGCGTTCTTCGACACGCACATCACGACCGTGCACGGCTGGTGCCGACAGGTGCAGGCGGGCCTCGGTGCGCCCGATGTGCGGCTGTTGGCCGCCCCGGAGCAGGAGTTTCGCGTCCGGGAGCTGTTGGACGAGATCGGGCCGCAGCTGTGGCCGCCCGAGCTGGCGCTGGCGGCGCGCACGCAGGCGTTCGCCGGACAGGTGCGCGACCTGATGCTGCGCACCCGGCAGCTGGGGCTGGATCCGGACGACCTGGTGGCGCAGGGACGGGCGACGGGCCGGCCGGCATGGGAATCTGCCGGGCGGTTCTTCGAGGCGTACCTGGATGCGATCGACGCGGAACAGGTCATCGACTACGCCGAACTCGTGCATCGCACGCGCATTCTGGTTGCGTCTGCCTCGGCCCGGGCCAGCCTGCGCGCCGGAGTGCGGCTGGTGCTGGTGGACGAGCTGGCCGAATTCGACCCGGCCCAGTGGGGCCTGCTGCGCGACGTGTGGGCGGCGGGCGTCCCCGTGGTGGGATTCGCCGACGCGAGCACCAGCGTGTTCGGCTTCTGGGGTGCGGTGTCGCGGCCCGTTGAGCAGTTCGAGCGCAGCTTCGCCGGGCCGGACGGACGCCTCGCCCGCTTCGACCTGCGGCACACGTGGCGGGGGTCGCCGGGCGTGGCCGCCGCGTGCGCGCGGCTGGC